>JABMNQ010000098.1 GCA_013204495.1 Candidatus Pelagibacter sp. | reverse complement strand
TCTTAACGCCATATCTCTTTGGATTTTAACTTGCTCTATTTCTTCTTTGAGTTTTAATTTTTCTTCTCTTAATTTAAGAAAAGTATTCTCTCCTATATCTTCCATATCATTTTCCTTTGTTTGTTTTATATCCTAATCCTGTTTTTCTATTATCAACAACAACTACCATTAATGGTCTAAGGTAACCACACTTAGGTTCTTCATTATTATCTGAAAAAAATTTATGACCTGTTCCTGTGTGATGTCTTTTTAAAAACCTTATTTCAACATTATCTTTTTTATAAAAATAGTCATGGAAATATCCAGCATTAGTTGAAGAAGGTAATAAAAAAACTGTTAAACATTTACTGTTAATTGCTTTTTTAACAAATTTTGGGATATAAATATCATACATTGGATGACAATAAACTACTTCACCATCCCAATTTTGATCTAAAGCTGAGTTTTCTTTTGTCCAATATTTAGGTAGCAAGTGATTTTTATTAGAAGCACAAGCATCAATAGTAAAATTAAATTCTTTAGATAATTCATTCCAAATAATTGTAGGAGTTCTTATCCATTTCATTTTTAATTTACCTTTAGAAACATTAATATTGACTGGTTTCATATTTTCTTAGCTATTTTATCTTTGTTTTTACCTTGTTTTATTACATATCCTTGTGTTCCATTAGCACCTGTATCAACTTCTTTTTTTAAGTTTCTAAACAAACTCATCTCTTTTATCTTTCTATAATGTTCTTTTAAAAAGGCTTCAATATCTTTAGTATCTCTCATTGACCTTGTCCCTTATATCTTTGTTTTTTAGCCATTCGTTTCTCGCTTTTATTTAAACTCTTTTTATGCCTTTGAGGTCTTTTCTTATGCTGATCTCGTTTAACATAGTATGAGAAGTTTTGTTTAGCCATCTATATCTTCTGCTTTCGCATCTATAATTAATGGTAAAGGTTCATTAATACTTTCTGTCTGGGTTCTATCTTTCATATTTAGGTAATTTTTACTTAACCATATCTGCATATGAGTATTATCTTTCTTAACTGCCTTATCCCACATCTTCTTTCTTAAACTAGCCTTACCCTTTTCCCTGTACTGCTCTACAATATCTGCATAACGTCTAGTCAATGTTTTAGCTGATATATTCATTACACTAGCTATCTCATAGTCAGGACACCCAATAGAAGCTAGATTCTTTAAGATTTCTACATCTATATAGATTTGAGGTCTTCCAATACCTTGCTTTTTTTCTGTCGTATTTGCCTTAATTTTGTCCATTTTCCAATTCTGCCTTTTTACCTGTAAAGTTTTCCCATCTTTTTACAATTACATCACAGTATTTAGGGTCTAGTTCCATTATAAAACTATTTCTTCCTAATTTTTCACAAGCTATTAAAGTGCTTCCTGAACCACCAAATAAATCTAATACATTAGAACCTTGTTTAGATGAATTATTAATAGCTTCTTCTGGTATAAATATAGGTTTTTGAGTCGGATGTAAATTTTTAGATTTATCGTAACCACCAAAATCCCATACAGTTGTTTTTTTTCTATCATCAGTAAAATATGGAGAGCCTTTAAATCCAAACATACAAGGTTCATGAGCATATTGGTATCTGCCTCTACCTAATAACATAGGTTTTTTCCAGATTATTTGTTGTGAAAAATTAAAACCTGAATCTACAAATGATTTAACAAAATTAACTGCCTCTTTATCAGAATGCCAAATATAAGCAGTAGAGTCTTTTTTTAAAAAAGTATAAGCAGTAGTAAAACAATCTTTTAAAAATATATAAAAATCTTCTTTAGACATTACATCATTTTTAATTTTACCTAAATCTTTTTTACTAGGATTGGGTCTTTCTGCATTTGAATAATTAACATTATAAGGTGGGTCAGTATGTAATAAATCAGCCAAATTATTATCCATTAATTTTTGAACTTCATCTTGAATTTTACTATCCCCACACATGAGCCTATGATTACCAAGTTTCCAAATATCTCCGAGTTTAGATATAGGT
>JABMNQ010000097.1 GCA_013204495.1 Candidatus Pelagibacter sp. | reverse complement strand
TTGCACCCATTGTAAAAACATCCCTCATAATTCCACCAACACCCGTTGCAGCACCCTGGTAAGGTTCGATAAAAGATGGATGATTATGACTTTCAATTTTAAATACTATTGCATCATTATCACCAATATCAATAACACCAGCATTCTCTCCAGGTCCTTGAATTACATTTTCCCCTTTAGTAGGTAGATTTTTTAAATGAAATCTCGAAGATTTATAAGAGCAATGCTCATTCCACATTGCTGAAAAAATACCTAGCTCTGTAATATTTGGAACTCTTTTTAGTAATTCGCAGATTTTTTCATATTCATCTTTTTTTAATCCATGATCAATTGCAAGTTGTTCGTTAACTATCATTATCTTAAATTATTAATTAAGTTTTCAAAAAATATGGAACCATCTTCACCTGATAGAGCGGGATCTATCATTCGTTCAGGGTGAGGCATCATCCCTATAATATTTTTCTGCTTATTAAATACACCAGCTATATTTTGTAGTGAACCGTTGGGGTTACAATCTTCATTAACATTACCACTTTCATCTGAATAAAATAAAGCTATTTGATTATTATCATTAATTTTTTTAATTTGGTCATTAGAGCAAAAGTAATTTCCTTCATTGTGAGCTATATGAAACTCATAGATTTCTTTTTTTTCATCCTTAAAATAAGGGTTGTCTTTATTGTTAACTTTTACAAAAATATTTTTACAAATAAATTGTAGATACTTATTTCTAAGTAGAACCCCTGGAAGTAAACCTGATTCAACTAAAATTTGAAAGCCATTACAAATACCCATAACTTTACCACCTCCTTGTGCAAAGTTAAGAACTGACTTCATGATTTTTGATTTTGATGCCATGCTTCCACATCTAAGATAATCTCCATAGGAAAATCCTCCTGGTAAAACAACTAAATCACTTTTTGGAAGCTCCACATCATCATGCCAAACCATTTTATTTTTAAAGCCAAATTTTTTTAAGGCTACATCCATATCTCTGTCACAATTGGATCCTGGAAAAGTTATTACTGATGAATTCATTATTTATTATTGTGATCCAATAATTTTATAATCTTCTATTACTAAATTTGCTAAAAGTTTTTTACACATATCTTCGACATTTTTTTCAGCTTTTTTCTGATCACTTTCTTTTGTATCGATTTCAAAATACTTTCCTTGTCTTACTTCATTAATGTTTTCAAATCCCATACCATCTAGCGTTTGATGAATAACTTTACCCTGAGGATCAAGAACGTCTTTCTTAAGAGTTATAACTACAGATACTTTCATATTATTTTTTTTTTTTAATTGATCTTAATTTTGTAACATTTACCGAGCTCAAGTTAGAGTGTTCATGTAAAATTCCTAATCTTTTAGCAACCTCAGTATAGGCGGGTATTAAATCACCCAGATCTTTTCTAAATCTATCTTTATCAAGCCTTTTATCTGTAATACTGTCCCATAATCTACATGTATCAGGGCTAATTTCATCAGCTAGAATAACTTCAGTTTTGCCATTTTCTTTAAGCTTTCCAAACTCAAGTTTAAAATCGATTAGTTTGATCCCAACAGCCCCAAACATACCAATCATGAAATCGTTAATTCTTAGGATCATTTTTTTAACTTTTTCTAATTCAAGTTTAGTTGCCCAATCAAAAGCTAAAATATGCTCTTCTGCAATTAGTGGGTCACCTAATTTATCATCTTTTAGGCAATACTCTAATAAAGGATGCTTTAAAACTGTTCCTTCTTCAATGCCAAGTCTTTTGGTAAGGGAGCCTGTTGCAACATTTCGAACAATAAACTCAATAGGTATTATCTCTACCAGTTTAATGATCTGTTCTCTCATATTTAATCTTTTAACTAAATGATTTTTTATTCCAATTTGAGTTAGGTTAGTTAGAATATGTTCAGATATTCTATTGTTCAAAACACCTTTGCCTTGAATAGTTGATTTTTTTAAATTATTAAAAGCGGTTGCATCATCTTTAAAATATTGGATGACTAAGCTTTTATCAGATGTTGCGTAAATTATTTTAGCTTTACCTTCGTATAATTTTTTGCCTTTTTTCATTATTTAAAAACCCTTCTAAAGATTAAATCCACATTCTTAAAATGTGATGAATAATTAAATATAGCCTTCAATTTTTTTGAAGAAATTTTAGCCATTATGAATTTATCATTTGAAATAACATCAAATAAATTTAAGTTTTCTACAAAACACTTTTTTGCATAGTTTTGAACCATTTTATAAGATTGTTCACGGCTTAAGCCTGATTTTGTTAACTCCAACATTACTTCTTGTGAAAAAATTAAACCTTTAGTGATGTTTAAATTCTCAATCATTTTTTTTGGATAGACAATCATTTTATCTAAAATATTACCAAGTCTAGCTAAGGCAAAATCTAAAGTTATGTTTGCATCTGGGCCAATATTTCTTTCAACACTTGAATGAGAAATATCTCTTTCATGCCATAGCGCAATGTTTTCTAGGGCAGGGATCACAGCGCTTCGAACCATTCTAGCAAGACCTGTTAAATTTTCACTTAAAATTGGATTTTTTTTGTGAGGCATTGCAGAGGAACCTTTTTGGTCTTTTGAAAAAAATTCTTGCACTTCATAAACTTCTGTTCTTTGTAAATGCCTAATTTCAATTGCAACTCTTTCAACAGAACCTGCAATAATTCCAAGTATAGAAAAATAAAAAGCATGCCTGTCTCTTGGGATAACTTGAGTTGATATAGGCTCAACTTTTAATCCAAGCTTTTTGGCAACATGTTTTTCAACATTAGGACTAATGTTTGCAAATGTGCCAACTGCACCAGAGATTGCGCATGTTGAAATTTCATCAATTGCATCAACTAGTCTTTTTCTATTTCTCTTAAACTCCTCATAAAATGAAGCAAGTTTTAGTCCAAAAGTGATAGGCTCTGCATGAATTCCATGACTTCTTCCCATACATGGAGTGTATTTGTATTTTTTGGCTTGCTTCTTTAAAACCTTTAGAATTTGATCGATATCGCCAAGTAGAATTTTACCTGATTGAACTAATTGAATATTTAAACTGGTATCTAGAACGTCCGAAGAGGTCATACCCTGATGTAGGTATCTTGCTTTAATCCCTGCTTTTTCAGTAACAGAGGTTAAAAATGCTATTACATCATGTTTAACTTTA
>JABMNQ010000096.1 GCA_013204495.1 Candidatus Pelagibacter sp. | reverse complement strand
TTTATTAGGAAAAAGGGTCGATTATTCTGGTAGATCTGTAATTGTTGTTGGACCAGATCTTAAACTTCATGAATGTGGATTACCAAAAAAAATGGCCTTAGAGTTATTTAAGCCATTTTTATATGCAAGATTAAACAAATTAGGATTAGCATCAACAATCAAACAAGCTAAAAAATTAGTTGAAAAAGAAACTAATGCTGTTTGGGATGCTTTAGAATTAATTGTTAGAGAACACCCAGTATTATTAAACCGTGCACCAACACTTCACAGGTTGGGTGTCCAGGCATTTGAGCCAAAATTAATTGAAGGTGATGCAATTGAGTTACACCCATTATGTTGTGCAGCATTTAATGCTGACTTTGATGGTGATCAAATGGCAGTACACGTTCCATTGAGCCTAGAAGCACAATTAGAAGCTAGAATTTTAATGTTATCTACGAATAATATTTTAAGTCCATCAAATGGAAAACCCATTATCGTACCCAGCCAAGATATGATTTTAGGTCTTTATTATTTGTCGCAAGCACCTTTTCAAACTGAAAAGCCAGATGGATATTTTATAAATATTAATGAAATTGATCACGCCTTATCTTCAGGTCAAATAAAAGTCCACTCTACTATTGTTTCGAGATTTGAAACACTAGATGAGAAAGGCAATAAAAAAATTGAAAAATACACAACAACCGCTGGAAGATTTTTATTAGCTAACTTGCTACCTAAACATAAAGATATCACTTTCTCTATGGTTGATAGATTGTTACCTAAAAAAACAGTATCTGAAATTATTGATAGTGTATTTAGATTCTGTGGTCAGAAAGCTACTGTTATATTCTGTGATCATTTAAAAGATTTGGGTTTCAAACATGCTTTTAAAGCTGGTATTTCTTTTGGTAAGGATGATTTGGTTATCCCTGCAAATAAAGGTTAATTGATTGATGAAACTAAAAAATTAATTGCTGATTATGAAAATCAATATTCGGAAGGTTTAATTACTAGAGGGGAAAAATATAACAAAGTAGTTGATGCTTGGTCTAAGTGTACAGATAAAGTTGCCGGTGAAATGATGAGAGGTATTTCTGCAACCGAAAGTACACCTGATGGAATGAAAATTAACTCTGTATTTATGATGGCCGATAGTGGAGCCAGAGGTTCTGCTGCGCAAATGAAACAATTAGCAGGAATGAGAGGTTTGATTGCAAAACCTTCAGGTGAAATTATTGAAACACCTATCATTTCAAACTTTAAAGAAGGTCTTACTGCATTAGAATATTTTAACTCAACTCACGGAGCTAGAAAAGGTCTTGCTGATACAGCATTAAAAACTGCAAGTTCTGGATATTTAACGAGAAGACTTTGTGACGTTGCACAAGATTTAACAATTTCAAAAATTAAATGTGATAAGCCTGGCTTTATTGAGCTTGCTGAAATTCTTGAAGGTGGAAATGTAGTTGTTAGTTTATCTGAAAGAGCTTTAGGAAGAGTTACTGCATTTGAAGTTAAAAACCCTATTACCGGTGAAGTTGTAATTAAAAAAGAAACTATGATTGATGAAGCTGGTTGCGATAAAATTGATGCAGCCGGTGTTAAATTCATCAAAGCATATTCGGTAATGACTTGTAGTTCTAAAAAAGGTGTTTGTGCTACTTGTTACGGTCGTGATTTATCAAGAGGAAAAATGGTTCATGTCGGAGAAGCAATTGGTATGATTTCAGCTCAATCTATTGGTGAGCCAGGCACTCAGTTGACTATGAGAACCTTCCACGTCGGTGGCACTACATCCGTTAAACAGGAATCCCAAATTGTTACAAAATCGCCAGGTACTCTAAAAATTATCAACTCTAACTTATTAGAGGATTCTAAGAAAAATTTAATTGTAATGGGTAGAAATACTCAACTTTCTATTGAAGATGATAACGGAGTTCAAGTTGCTGTTTATAAAGTAGCGTATGGATCAAAATTATTTTTCAAAAATGGTAACAAAGTTAAAGTAAATGAAAAAATTTGTGAATGGGATCCTTACACAACTCCAGTTATTGCTGAAAAAAGTGGTATAGCAGGTTATGTAGATTTAATTGATGGTATATCGATTCAAGAAACTACAGATGATGCTACAGGAATTTCATCTAAGTCTGTAATTGACTGGAGAGCTCGATCTAAAAATACAGATTTGAAACCAAGAATTACCTTAAGAGACGAAAAAGGAAATGTAATTAAAAAAGCAGATGATAATGAGGCTAGATACTACTTAGTACCTGA
>JABMNQ010000095.1 GCA_013204495.1 Candidatus Pelagibacter sp. | reverse complement strand
TGTTTGCTCAGTTGAAAAAGAAAATATCTTTGGAACTCAATTTCACCCTGAAAAAAGTGATAAATTAGGACTTAAAATTATAGAAAATTTTTTGAATTTATAAATATGAAAATATTTCCGGCTATTGATATTAAAGATAAAAAATGTGTGAGATTAATTAAAGGAGACTTTAATAATAAAACTGAATATAAAATGTCACCGATTGATCAAGCTGGTAAATACAAAGAGCATGGTTTTAAAAATTTACATATTGTTGATTTAGACGGTGCCTTAACTGGAGAGACAGTTAACTTAGATGTTATTAAAGAAATAGTTCATAAATTTGATTTAAAAATTGAAGTAGGTGGAGGCGTTAGAACCATTGATAGTATTCAAAAATACGCAGATGTAGGAGTTGAGAAAGTTATTTTAGGAAGTGCAGCTATAAAAAATAAGAATTTTTTAAAAGAAGCATGTCAAAAATTTCCAAATAAAATTGCCTTAGGCTTAGATGCCAAAGATGGATACTTGTCAGTTTCAGGATGGAAGGAAAATTCTAATCTACTCACTTTAGATTTTTTAAAAGAAGTAAATGATTATGGTGCTAGTAGATTAATTTATACTGATATAAACAGAGATGGCACCAAACAAAGCCCTAATTTTGAAGAAACAACTAATGTTGCCAATGTTTCTAATTGCCCAGTAATTATTTCTGGAGGCGTGTCTTCAATTGATGATATTAAAAAAGCAAAAGGTTTAAAAAATATTGAAGGAATAATTGTTGGTAAAGCCATATATGATGGTGATATTAAATTAGAAGAATTAGTAAGAGAATTAGATGCTTAAAAATAGAATTATACCCTGTCTAGATGTTAAAAATGGGAGAGTTGTTAAGGGAATTAATTTTATAGATTTAAAAGATGCGGGTGATCCAGTCGAGCAAGCTAAAATTTATAGTGATGGTGGTGCTGATGAAATTTGTTTTTTAGATATTACTGCTTCTAATGAAAATAGAGATACAATTTACGATGTGGTTAAAAGAACTTCCAAGAAATGCTTTGTACCATTAACAGTTGGAGGAGGAGTTAGAGGAGTTGATGATATTAAAAAACTATTAAATTGTGGAGCAGATAAAGTTTCAATCAATACTGCTGCAGTTCAAAATCCTGAAATGATAATTGAAAGTTCAAAAAAATTTGGCTCACAGTGCATTGTTATTGCAATAGATGCTAAAAAAAATGGCAATAAATGGGAGGTTTTTACTCACGGTGGAAGAAACAACACAAGCCTCAATGCGATAGAATTTGCTAAAAAAATGGAAGATAGTGGAGCAGGGGAACTACTAGTTACATCCATGGATAGAGATGGCACTCAAATTGGTTATGATAATGATTTAATTTTTAGGATATCCTCGACAGTTAATATACCCGTGATTGCTTCAGGCGGAGTAGGAAACCTAGATCACCTAGTAGAGGGTATTAAATTAGGGAACGCTAGTGCTGTTTTAGCGGCTTCGATTTTTCATTATGGAATACACTCAATTAATGAAGCTAAACAATATTTGAATTCAAAAGGAATTCCAGTTAGGATTTAGACATGTCAGAAAATCTATTAGATTTAGTAAAAACTATAAGAGACAGAAAAAATAAAGATGAAGATAAATCATATACTTCTTCACTATTATCTGGTGGCTTAACTAAGTGCATAGACAAGATGCAAGAAGAGTTTGGAGAGCTTACAGAGGCTTTAAATGACAATTCTAACGTAGTTCATGAAGCTGCAGATACAATTTATCATTTATTAGTCACATTGGAAGTAGCCAATATTAAGTTTGAAGATGTTTTGAAAGAATTGGAAAATAGAAAAAATCAATCTGGTATTGAAGAAAAAAATAATAGAAAATGAGTTACGACAAAAATAATATTTTTGCTAAAATCTTACGAAAAGAAATTCCTTGTAAAAAAATTTTTGAAAATGAATATGTTCTTTCTTTTTATGACATTCATGCACAAAAAAAAATTCATGCACTTATAATACCCAAGGGTGAATATATTGACTTAGATGACTTTAATCAAAAAGCCTCTGACCAAGAAATAGTTGCCATAAGTAAGGCAATTACAGAAGTATCAAGGATATTGGGAGTATCAGCAGATACTGGCAAAGGTTATAGAGCACTTACTAACCTGGGAGAACATGGAGGACAAGAAGTTCCCCACTTACACTTTCACCTATTTGGAGGTGAAAAAATAGGAAAAATGGTTGAGTGACAGAGAAAATTTTTAGAAATTACTTAGAAATTAAATCTCTGGAAGATTTTAAAGAAGTAAAAATATCTTCACAAAATAGTTCAGTAGAATTAGTCAACCCCAAAGATTTCCAATTAAATAAATTTTTTTACAAAAACATTGGTAAGAATTGTCAGTGGGTTGATAGGCTTGTTTGGACAGATTTAAATTGGATAGAGTATGTGTCTAATGAAAATCTTTATACTTATATTCTTAAAGAGAAAAACGAAATTGCTGGCTATTTTGAGCTATTATTTAATGAAAGCAGTAAAGAGGCAGAAATAGCTTATTTTGGAATTTTAGATGAATATTTCGGAAAAAAATTTGGAGGATACCTCCTTAGTGAAGCAATTAAAAAATCGTTTATTTTGGGATCAAAAAGAGTCTGGGTGCATACCTGCTCCTTAGATCATGAAAATGCTTTAAAAAATTATTTAGCAAGAGGAATGAAGATTTTTAAAACTGAAACTCTAATAAGATAAAATAGCTAGTTATTTTGTGGTAAAATGAATTTTTTTTCATTTATTTTTTGATTTATTTTAACTGAGGAAATAAAGGTAACACTTAAGTTTTGGTATATATCTTCTGTTTGCCATCCAATCAAGTTTAGACTTTTTTTATCAAAAAAAATATTAATTTCATTATTATTTTCAAAAATTTTAAAATTTAGATATTTACCATCAATATCCCTTGGTTCTAATATTTGTATTTTAGAAATTAGATACTCTTTATCTAGTAAATACTCTAACGGAGTTTTATCAAGAGGATAAATATAATAGCTACCCTTGTTACTAGTCTTGATTACTAAAGATTTTCCATTTGATACAATAATTTTTTTATTTGCATCATCATACTCACAATAAATTTTTTTTGGATATTCTAAAATACATTTACCATTTTCACTTTTATCATCTACAGTTTGAATAAAATTAAAACTCAAATTATTGGTAATTTGCATTTTAGAAATTATATCTTCCCTCATGGATGTTAGTGCGGGATTATAAAGGTTTAGTGCAATGAATATTATTATTATCCTAAGCATTATAAGACATCTCTTTTACCAACATGGTTTGCTTTACTAACAATCCCATCAGCCTCCATCATATCTATTATTCTTGCAGCTCTATTGTATCCTATTTGTAATTTTCTTTGTAAAAACGAGGTAGATGCTTTACCTTCAGACCTAATTATATCTAATGCTGCTTGATATAACTCATCTTTATCTCCCGCGTCTGATACATTATCACCAACTTCTTTTTCATCTGCAAAACTTAAAATTTCATCTATATAATTTGGTTCTGCTTGCGCTCTTAAATAATTGTTTACTTTTTCAATTTCATTTTCGGAGACAAAGGGGGCATGAATTCTAACTATTCGATTAGCAGAAGACATATAAAGCATATCTCCCTTTCCAAGTAATTGCTCGGCTCCTTGTTCCCCCAAGATTGTCCTACTGTCAATTTTAGAGGTTACCTGAAAAGAAATTCTTGTTGGGAAGTTTGCTTTAATGGTTCCTGTAATTACATCAACACTAGGTCTTTGTGTTGCCATTATAATGTGAATCCCAGCGGCTCTTGCCATTTGAGATAGTTTTTGAATATAATTTTCTATCTCCTTTCCAGCAACTAACATCAGATCAGACATTTCATCAACAACCACCACAATATAAGGCATAGCCAAAGTATGTTTTGCATTATACCCATCGATATTACGAACACCTTCTTTTGTCATAAGTCGGTATCTATTTTCCATTTCTTTAACAACCCAGCCCAAAACAGAGGCAGCTTTTTTGGCTTCTGTAATAACAGGACATAACAAATGAGGTATTCCTTCATAAGTAGATAATTCCAACATTTTAGGATCTATTAATATAAACTTACATTTATCAGGTGTGTGCCTGTAAAGAAGAGAGAGAATAATGGTATTAATGCAGACAGACTTACCTGATCCTGTAGTACCAGCTATTAATAAATGAGGCATTGATGCCAAATCACCAACGACAGGAATGCCTGAAATATTTTTCCCAAGTGCGATTGGTAATCTAGTATCTTTTTTATTGAAATCGCTGCTTGAAAGTATTTCACTAAGATAAACATTTTCTCGGGTTGAGTTAGGTAACTCTATACCAACAGTACTTCTACCGGGTATGGTAGCAATTCTAGCTGATTCAGAGCTAGTATTTCTAGCGATATCATCTGAAAGATTAATGATTTTTGAAACTTTAACACCAGGCGCTGGTTCAAACTCATTTAAAGTTACAAAAGGCCCATGACTAACTTTTTTAATATTACCATTAACACCAAAGTCTAAAAGAATCTTTTCTAAGAATTCACTATCTATATAATCTTCATCTCTAAGTTTTTCCCTCTCTTTTTGGGTTGGAATTTTTAATAAATCTAAAGCTGGTAATTTAAATTTAATCTTTGTGCTATCAGTTTTATTTTCATTTTTAATAAAAGGTAGGTCTTCTTGAATTAAGCTTTTTATTTCTTCCTGTGGTATAAATTCACTAATAATTTCATTTTCATTCGTATAGTTTTTTACTTTTTTAAAAAATAAAAATTTAAATAATTTTCTAATTATTTTATAAAAAGAAGTAACTTTAAATTGAATGCTAATTAAAAATACAATCAAAATTAACGAAATAAATAAATAATAAAAGAT
>JABMNQ010000094.1 GCA_013204495.1 Candidatus Pelagibacter sp. | reverse complement strand
TCCTAATATTTAGGATTCTTTAATTACTGGTATTTTTGTGTATATTCAGTAAAATTATTAACCATTAGGAGTAACAGACATTTTTAATGCTTTTTTTTATTTTTGTTTCTAATAGTATATCAGGTTCTAAGGGGTTGTTTATCAGGGGTGATATGGCAGCCCTTTTTTTATAGTCCTAGCATCAAGTAAACGTATGGTGAATACAAATTTACACAGGACCAAGTTTTAAAGAAATCATAAAATAACAAGGGAAGTCAAAATGAGAACTACAAAGAAAAGTTAGCATACTAACCTTTTGATTCTTTTAAAATTCTCCAATCGTTACTTGATAAAATATATGTTGGAATTTGATTGATCACCTCATCTTCATTATTCAAAACAAAGAGTGACAATTCTGGGTCTAACCATAATATAAAAGGACAATAGCCTCTTGCAATCATTTTGCCATTCAAAAGAGGACTTGATTCGTCTTGCCCCCATAAATAGGGCGCACTAAATGAAATCTCTTCTTTAGACATCATGTCTTGGTATAAGCCATTCGTTTCTGCTTTAGATCTATCTAATGGTTTAATAATTTTTGCTTTAAAGCTAACATGGGTATCTTGTATATCAAAAACTGTGAGCTGCAATAGTAGCGTTACTCTTTCATGGTAAACCACGTAGTTATCAACTAAATGGTCTTTTAACAATTGTATTTCAATTTTATGTTCCTCGTTGGTCAAGATGAACAAGTAATTAATTATACAACTTTGTTGGTAAACGTAATATAATCGATGATTCTAATTCCATTTCTAAAATAATTGTTATAACGTAAAATATAATTTACAAAAATAGCTATATTTGTAAAACTTATTTTGAGTTATGACAAAAAAGAAGATGATAATATTGCCAAAGACTAGAAGAATTCTTGATGATATGGGAGAAAATATTAAGCTAGCTCGCTTGAGAAGAAAATTAAGTTCAGAACAAGTGGCTGAGCGAGCGAATATGAGTAGACCAACTTTATCTGCAATTGAAAAGGGTAAGCCTACAGTAAGTATAGGTTCATATTTACTTGTATTGCAAGTGTTGGGATTAGAGAAAGACTTTTTATTTCTTGCTAAGGATGATGAACTAGGAAGAAAATTACAAGATGCTAATATTATTACAAATGAGAGAGCACCAAAACGAATAGATAAGAATGGCTAAACAGAACAATAAAAGGTCTATTAGTGTATATGCAGATTGGTTAAGTATGGAAAAACCTTTACTTATTGGAATTTTGCATTCTGATAGATTAAAAGGTAAAGAGATATTTTCTTTTGAATATGATAGAGATTGGTTGCAAAATGGTCCAGCACAGTTATTAGACCCTAGTTTGCAATTATATACCGGACTATATTATCTAAATGAAGAACAAGATAATTTTGGGATATTTTTAGATTCATCGCCCGATCGTTGGGGTCGAATTTTAATGCGTAGGAGAGAAGCTGCACTTTCTAGAGCTAATGAAAGAGAAGAACAAAAATTATTTGAAACAGATTATCTACTTGGAGTTTATGATGGCCATAGAATGGGAGCATTAAGATTTAAATTGGATGAAGAAGGTCCATTTTTAAATGATAATAAAAATTTGGCCAGTCCACCATGGACATCTCTAAGAGAACTAGAACAAATAAGTTTAAGGTTAGAAGATGATGATGTTACAGAAGATCCTGAATATTTAAAATGGTTAAGTATGTTAATTGCTCCAGGAGTTTCATTAGGTGGAGCAAGACCTAAAGCAAGTATAATAGATAATGATGGTGGTTTGTGGATAGCAAAGTTTCCCAGTCGAAATGACCAAGGAGATATTGGAGGATGGGAAATTGTAACTTATGAATTAGCAATAATGGCAGGAATTAACATGGCAGAATCTAAAGCACAAAAGTTCTCTTCAGATCATTACACTTTTCTTACTAAAAGATTTGATAGAAACAGCGATGGACAACGAGTCCATTTTGCTTCTGCTATGACCATGCTTGGGTATACTGATGGCCAGGACCATGCAGATGGTGCCAGTTATTTAGAACTCGTTGAATTTATTCAGAGTAATGGGGCCAATGTAGACCAGGACCTCGAACAGCTATGGAGAAGAATTATATTTAGTATTTGTGTTACAAACACAGATGATCACCTTAGAAACCATGGATTTTTATTAACAAATGGCGGTTGGATATTGTCACCTGCTTATGATATTAATCCAATTGAAACTGGGACAGGATTAAAATTAAATATTTCAGATGA
>JABMNQ010000093.1 GCA_013204495.1 Candidatus Pelagibacter sp. | reverse complement strand
TTTTAATAATGCTTGCTGAACACCTTCACCTGAAACATCTCTAGTAATAGATGGGTTTTCAGATTTTCTACTAATTTTATCAACTTCATCAATGTATACAATTCCTCTTTGTGCTTTTTCAACATTGTAATCTGCTGCTTGTAATAATTTTAAAATAATATTTTCGACATCTTCGCCAACGTAACCAGCTTCAGTGAGTGTAGTAGCATCTGCCATTGTAAACGGTACGTCAAGAATTCTAGCTAAGGTTTGTGCTAATAAAGTTTTACCACATCCAGTAGGTCCAACTAAAAGGATGTTGGATTTTGAAAGTTCAACTGTCTTATTGGTTTTGCTTTCATAGTTAAGTCTTTTATAGTGATTGTGTACTGCTACAGATAAAACCTGTTTTGCATGGGGTTGACCAATAACATAATCATCTAATACTGCACAAATTTCTTTTGGTGGTGGTAATCCATCTTGATGTTTTACAAAAGTATCTTTGCTTTCTTCTTTAATGATATCCATACAAAGCTCAACACACTCATCACAGATAAAAACTGTTGGGCCTGCAATTAATTTTCTAACCTCATGTTGGCTTTTGCCACAAAAAGAACAGTAAAGAATATTTTTATTATTAGTGCTCATAATTTTATAAACGAATCATTTAATCTACTTTAATATAGATGACTCATACTAATCAAGTATGTACTTAAAGGCATTCAAGATATTGTGTATTAAGATCTGTTTTCTACCACTTCATCTATTAAACCAAAGTCTTTAGCGACCTCTGGGGTCATAAAATTATCTCGTTCCAGAGCTTTTTTTACATCATCAACAGATTTTTCAGTATGTTTTGAATAAATTTCATTAAGTCTTTTCTTTAATGCTAAGACTTCATTTGCATGGATTTCAATATCTGTAGCTTGACCCTGGAAACCAGCTGATGGTTGATGAACCATTATTCTAGAATTAGGTAAAGAAAATCTTTTTCCCTTTTTTCCAGCAGCTAAAAGAAAAGAACCCATAGATGCTGCCTGACCAATGCATAAAGTTGAAACATCAGGTTTAATGTACTGCATAGTATCATAAATACCAAGACCTGCAGTAACAAGTCCTCCAGGACTATTGATATACAAATTAATTTCTTTCTTTGGATCCTCAGATTCTAAAAATAAAAGTTGCGCTGTAACAAGAGAGGCCACGTTATCATTAATAGGGCCTACAAGAAAAATTATTCTTTCTTTTAAAAGTCTAGAGTAAATGTCATAAGCTCTTTCGCCCTTATTAGTTTGTTCAACAACCATAGGGACTAAGGTATTCATTTGATCAGAAAAATTTGTTGTCATAAGATGATTCTTTTAACTTATACAACTTGTGATTACTTTTTGCTAACTTTTTTTGGGTTAGTTTCTTTGGTTTTTGATGGCTTTGACTTTGTGGTTACTTTTTTTGTTTCAGCTTTTTTTTCTTTTGGGTGGTCGTGGTCATGATTGTGGTCATGGTCTTGTTTTTGATGTTCTTTTAATATTTTTTCAGCTTCTTCTTTGCTTATTTCTTTTTTATTTGGTTTGGCTTTTGTCTTAATTAAATCAATAATTTTTTCTTCATAAACTGTACCTCTTAAGCTAGCTAATGCTGATGGATTTTTTTGATAAAATTCCATCACCATTTTTTCTTGGCCTGGCATCATTCGAAGTTGTTTTTGTACTTCCGCTTGTATTTCTTGTTCAGTAACTTTGATTTTATTCTGTTCACCAAATTCATTTAAAATTAATCCAACTTTAATTCTTTTTTTAGCAACTTCTTCAAAGTTTTTTCTGCTTTTTTTAGCATCTTCTTCAGACATTCCCTCTGATAATATTTTAACCTCTTCCTCAATTAGATTTTCAGGGATTTCTTCTACCTTAAAATTTTCAATTTCTTTTAAAATTTGTATTTTAGCCAATCTGTCTAAAGAATTTTTATACTCATCGTTAATTTGTTTTGATACTAATGATTTTAAATCAGTTAGATCTTTGGCACCTAAATTTTTTGCAAAATCATCATCTATTTTTACTTCTTCAGATTTTTTTACAGCTAAAATCTTGCATACAAAACTTGCTTTTTTGTTGGCAAATTCTTTTTGTGGATAATTTTCAGGTAAAGTGGCTTCTACAATCTTTTCATCATTTTTTTTAACACCAACTAATTGATCATCAAATCCTTTAATAAATAAATCTTTACCAAGAATTAGTTGAGTATTTTTGCCTTCTCCACCAGTAAAATCTTTTCCATCAATCGTAGCCTTAAAATCAAAAATTACTAAATTTTCCTTTGCTGCCTTTAGATCGTCAGCAATGTCTTTAAAATTATTTTGACTTTTTGCTATTTCCTTAATTCTTTTATCTGTCTCCGTATTGTCAATTTTAACAGAATATTCGTCAAACTTTATATTCTCTACTGACTTAAGCTCAACTTTGGGAAGCTCTGTTACAGAAATTACATACTCTAGATCTTTATCCTCTCCATAAGTTTTTAAATCAAGCTTTGGTTGACCCGCAGGTTTAATCTTATTATCTTCTAAAGCCTTTGTAGTTGAGTCTTTTAAAACCTTATCTAAAACTTCACTAAAAATTGCTTGACCAAATTGTCTTTTAAGAATTTCTTTTGGAACTTTTCCAGGTCTAAAACCTTTTAAATTAATAGTACCTTTGATCTCTTCGTATTTTTCATCCATATAAGTATTCATAGTTTTTTTATCTATGAAGACTTTAATGTCTTTGTTTAAACCTTTAATGTTTTCTACTGTTACTTTCATAATTTTTTATAACTTTATGGTAGGCGAAAAAGGACTCGAACCTTCACATCTTTCAATACTGGTTCCTAAGACCAGCGCGTCTACCAATTCCGCCATTCGCCCACAAACTTGTTGGGTTTTATATATTATTGATGTCATTTGTCCAATGACAATAATTATAAAATATATTAATAATCATTTAATTTGCTAATAATTTTAAAAAAATGATTATTTCACCTTGTATAAGCATATGTAAAACAGATCCTCAGACTGGATATTGTTACGGTTGCGGTCGAAATAATGAAGAGAAAAAAATGTGGAAATTAGATGATACTTCTTCCCAATGGAAACAGGACAACTTAATCAGTATTCAAGAAAGACTTAAGGGTTGGCAACTAGAGAGTTTTAAAGGTTCATACAAACATAAAATAGAAAATGGCATTTCTCTATTTAAAAAAAGCTTAAATAATGAGTAAATCAACAATAGCGATAATAATTTATATAGCTGGATTGGTCTTTGGTGCATTAGTCCTAGATTTATGGAGTGCAGAAACTGGACCCAAGGCATTCATAGGAATTGTTTGGACGGCAATCTTACTGGTTGCCCTACACTATGCAGATAAACACGAAAATAAATAGTTTAAAAGCTAAATTATTATTTTTATCAATTTTTTTTATTAAGTTTCAAACACTTACTATTTCAAAATAATCCATTTAACGA
>JABMNQ010000001.1 GCA_013204495.1 Candidatus Pelagibacter sp. | reverse complement strand
GGGAAATAGTTACCGAAATTACACAGGCTTCTACTTTTTACTTTGCAGAAGAGTATCATCAAAACTATAATAAAAAGATGAAAGAAAAATATGGCATTAGTTAGTACCGAATGGCTAAGAAAAAATATTATTAACAAGAACATAAAAATATTAGATTGTTCTTGGCACATGCCAAACTCTGGGCGATCTGGAAAATTAGAATTTGAAACTGTTCATATTCCAGGATCTATTTTCTTTGACATTGATGAATTTTCAGAAAAAAATAGTGACTTTCCTCATATGCTTTTGTCTTCAGAAAATTTTTCTGAAATGGTTGGCAATCTAGGAATTTCCAATCAGGATCATATTATTGTTTATGACTCTTTGGGAATATTTAGCGCCCCAAGAGTATGGTGGATGTTTCGTTATTATGGATATAAAGAAGTTTCGATTTTAGACGGAGGGTTGGTCAAGTGGTTAAAGGAAAAAAAAGAGACAGAAAGTGGCAAAGGTCGCAAGTACTCTAAAACAAACTTTAAAACTTTAGAAAATAAATCTATTCTCAAAACGTATGATGACATGAAGCAAAATATTTTAAATAATAATTTTCAAGTTATTGATGCAAGAAGCAAAGGAAGATTTTCCGGAACAGAACCGGAGCCTAGAAAAAATCTCAAAAGTGGCTCTATGCACAATAGCATTAATCTACCTTGGAACGAATGTATCGACCCGGAAACCAAATGCTTTCTTGATAAACAAACATTAGAAAAAAAATTTAAATCACTAAAAATTAAACTTGATCAACCATTAGTTTTTAGTTGTGGCTCTGGAGTGTCTGCCTGTGTTATTGGAAAAGCCTTTAATATTGTAACGGGCCATGAGGCAAAAATTTACGATGGCTCCTGGTCTGAATGGGCCGTAAAAGAGGGTCTTTTACTCTAAAATAATCGTTTTTTGTCAAATTATGAGGATTTAAATGGCCTTAATTAGATGCTAATTAGGTGCAAATTTTAATTAAAGAAAAAAATTTTTATGGCAGCAATGAAGTCTCAAAAAAAGATTATTATATTTCTAAGTGTAGTTACATTGGTCATTGTGTCTATTATTGCAGGGAGAGCTTTTGTTTCTAGCAAAATTGAAGCTGCTATTACGAAACAAAAAAATGCTCCTGTTGGTGTCATTGCAACTAAAGTTAAATATTTTTCTTTTTATGATCAAATAGATACCTTTGGTACAGCAATTGCAAATCAGTCTTTTTCTATAAGAATTAAAAAAGAAGACCTAGTGAGCTCAATAGATTTTGACAAATACCCATTTGTAAAAAAAAATGAAGAAATAGCGAAATTAAATAATGAAGAAAGTATTATCGCTCCATTTAGCGGTCGTGTTGGTAAAAGAGAAATAACTCCTGGCATACTTGGTGGTGAAAATTCAATCATTGCAAATCTAGACGATATTAAATTTCTAAAAGTCGATGTAAAATTACCTGAAAATTATTTTTCAGTTATTAAAAATGGACTGAAAGTTACTGTTACGACAGACGCCTATAAAGAAACTTTTGAGGGAGCTATATCCTCTGTTAGCTCAAGAGTAGATCCAACAACTAGATCCATATTGGTTCAGGCTAAAATAAATAATTCAGATGAAAAGCTAATACCTGGAATGCTATTAAATATTAAAGTCATTTTTAATGAAAAAAAATCTCTTTCCATTCCTGAGGAAGCTTTGTTAATTCAAGGTAAGGATAAATTTATATTTAAAATACAAAATAATATTATCGAAAGAGCTAAAGTTGAAATAGGAAGAAGAAATGAAAATAAAATTGAAATTATTTCCGGTTTGACTGAGAACGAGATTATTTTGGCAGAAGGCACTAATAAAGTTAAGCCTAAAGGAAAAGTAAAAATTGTTAAATCGGTAGATTGATATGTTTCTAACTGACCTTTCCATCAAGCGTCCTGTTTTTGCAACTGTGATGAGTTTGGTTTTGGTTTTGTTTGGTATTGTTACTTTTAATAAAATACCTCTTCGAGAACTCCCGGACGTTGAGACAGCAAAAGTATCTATTCGTGTTGATTATAAGGGAGCTTCTGCATCAATTGTCGATGCACAAATTACTCAAAAAATAGAAGACAGAGTTGGCGGAACTCCAGGAGTTGTTACCATTGATTCCAAAAGTGAAGACGGAAGATCAACTATAAATTTAGAATTTGACTTGGGAATTGACCTAGATACTGCAGCAAACGACGTAAGAGATAGAATAGCAAGAATTGTTGATGACTTACCGGACCAGGCTGAACCACCACAAATAACCAAAGCATCTGCTGCAAGAACTACAACCATGTGGTTAGCTTTTCAGAGTGCTAATATGTCTGATTTGGAATTAACTGATTATGCGAACCGATACTTAAAAGACTACTTTGCAAATGTTGACGGGGTAGGACAAATCAATCTTGGGGGCGAAAGAGAATTATCTCTTAGAATTTGGCTGGATCCCACCGCTATGGCAGCTCGTAACATTACTGTTCAAGAATTAGAAGATTCATTGCGAAAACAAAATGTTGAATTTC
>JABMNQ010000092.1 GCA_013204495.1 Candidatus Pelagibacter sp. | reverse complement strand
GTGTAGAAAATGGTTCAATATGGTGCGTGATACTTCTAATGATGAAATAAAAGCAGTTTATAAAATGGGTGAAAAGCCACCAACTATCTAAATATATGTTAAAAAATTTAAGAGTAAAAACCAGTAAATTTATTGATGAGACCAAAAAAATTGAATTTAAATTTAATGGCAAAACCTATTATGGTTTTAAAGGAGATACATTAGCCTCAGCCCTTCTCTCTAATGATGTTCATTTAGTTGGAAGAAGTTTTAAATACCACAGACCAAGAGGAATAATGACCGCCGGCTCTGAAGAGCCAAGTGGGATAGTTCAAATTAATGACAATACAGCTTTTACTGAGCCAAATGTTAGAGTTACTGAAATAGAGATCTATGATGGGTTAGAAGCAAAAAGTCAAAACTGTTGGCCAAGTGTTAATTTCGACATTGGTGGAATAAATAATTTTATGTCCCCTCTTTTACCAGCGGGCTTTTATTATAAAACTTTTATGTGGCCAGCTAATTTCTGGGAAAAATATGAGTATGTTATAAGACATTCCGCAGGTCTTGGAAAATCACCTACTAAACCTGATCCAGACATTTATGAGCACAAATATATTCACTGCGATGTCCTTGTAATTGGTGCTGGTATAGCTGGAATTATGGCCGCTAAAACTGCAGCTAAAAATAATTTAAAAACTTTATTACTTGATGAAAAAAATGAAATTGGCGGCTCAACAATATACCAAAATTCAGATCATATTAAAATTAATGATCAAAATTCATGTCAGTGGTTAGAAAATGAAATAAGTGAATTAAAAAAATTAGACAATTTAGAAATTAAAACAAGAACAAGTGTAGCCGCATACCATGGATATAATTATTTATTAGCAAGAGAAAATCTAACAGATCACCTTCCACGAGTTGAAAAAAAAAATAAAGTAAGACAAAGATTATTAAAAATTAGAGCTAAAAAAGTTATTGTTGCAACAGGCTCTCTAGAAAGACCATTGGTGTTTAATAATAATGATCGGCCTGGGATTATGCTTTCATCAGCTGTTAAAAAATATGCTGATTACTTCGGTGTTGCTACAGGTCAAAAAAATATCTTCTTTACAAACAACGATACCGCTTATGAAAGTGCTATTTCTTTAAGTAAAAAAGGAATTAATGTAGAGGCAATTATTGATATTAGAGAACAATCTAATTCAGAGTTTACTAAAGAAGCTGAAAATCTTGGGATTAAAATTTATAGAGCTCACACAATTGTTGACACTGAAGGTTATAAAAGAATAAATAAAGTTACTATTATGCAGCTGTCTAAAGATGGACAGTCTTTTAGTGGTTCTAAAAAAACCACACTAAATTGTGACTGTCTGGCTATTGCTGGAGGATGGACACCAGCTGTTCATTTATTTACTCAATCAGGTGGCAAATTAAAATTTAGAGATGAAGATCAAGTTTTTATACCTAATAAATATCCTTCAGATCAAATAAGTATTGGCTCATGTAATGGTGATTTTGAAATTGGCGATGTAATAACATATTCTTCAAAAGCTATAAAAGAATTTTTAAATATAAGTAAAAGCGATTATGACAATTTAAATATAAAATGCCCAAAGGATAAGGAGTTTAGAAATATTTGGTTGCTTCCGTCAGATAAAATTCTTGGAAAAACGAAACCATTTGTTGATTATCAAAATGACGCAACGGCAAAAGATATTAAGCTCGCACTTAGAGAGGGCTTTAGATCTATCGAACACGTAAAACGTTATACGACAACAGGTATGGGTACAGATCAAGGTAAATTAGGCAATATGCATGCGTTAGGAATTATTGCTGAAACGGCTGGTGTTAAAATGGGAGAGCTTGGAACAACAACATTTAGACCTCCATATACACCTTTAACATTTGGAACTATTGTTGGAAGAAACGTTGGAGAATACTTTGAAACATTTAGAAGAACTCCTATGAATGATTGGCATACTGAACATAAAGCAGAATTTGAAAATGTGGGTCAATGGAAGAGAGCTTGGTATTATCCACAAAATAATGAAACTATGCATCAAGCCGTTCAAAGAGAAAGTAAAGCAGCTAGAGATAGTGCTGGAATATTAGACGCTTCAACTCTTGGTAAGATTGATATTCAAGGTACTGATGCTTCTGAATTTTTAAACAGAGTTTATACGAATGCTTGGTCAAAACTTGCTATTGGTAAATGTAGATATGGTTTAATGCTTAATGAAGACGGTATGGTTTATGATGATGGTGTAACAACACGTTTAGATGAAAATCATTACATTATGACAACAACTACTGGAGGTGCCGCAAATGTTCTTGGTAAACTTGAGGATTATCTTCAAACTGAATGGCCTGAATTAGATGTTTACTTAACATCAGTTACTGATCATTATGCTACTGCAAGTATTTGTGGTCCAAATAGTAAAAAAATATTAAACAAATTAATTCCTGATTTAGATTTATCAGATGAAAGCTTTCCTCACATGTCATTTAAAAATGCTAAAATTGGTAACGTAAAATGTAGAATAATGAGAATTAGTTTCACCGGTGAACATAGTTATGAAATTAATATCCAAGCAAACTTTGGCAAGTCTCTTTGGGAAAAGTGTATTGAAACTGGAAAAGAATTTAATATTACTCCATATGGAACTGAAACTATGCACTTATTAAGAGCTGAAAAAGGATTTATTATTGTGGGTCAAGATACGGATGGCACAATGACACCTATTGACTTACAAATGGATTGGATTGTTAGTAAAAAAAAATATGACTTTATTGGTAAACGATCACTCTATAGATCAGATACAATGCGTGAAGACCGTAAACAATTAGTTGGGTTGTTAACAGATAATCCAACTGAAGTTTTAGAAGAAGGTGCACAAATTATTGCTAATACCAATCAAAAACCAGTTGAAATGCTTGGTCACGTTACATCAAGTTACTACAGTCCAAATTTAAATAAATCCATTGCACTAGCTGTTGTTAGGGGTGGAAAAAATATGATGGGTCAGAAATTATTTATTCCAATTGAAGATAAAAATATTAGCGTGACAATTGTTGATTCTGTATTTTTTGACAAAGAAAATGTGAGGTTAAATGCTTAATTATAATTCAACTATTAAAGAGAATAAATCTTACTTAAATTTAGAGATGAAAGAAATTAAGCCTATTATGAAATTAATCATAAGAGGTAAAACAAAAGAGTTTAATTCAGCTATTGATAAAAATTTGGATATACTTTTACCGACAGAAGCTAATACGTCTACATTTGGAGAAACTTTAACTGCATACTGGTTAAGTCCCGATGAATGGATGCTAGTTTCCAATAAAACAACAAATCAAGACACAAATAATTATAAAGTTGAGGATAATTTAATGAATAATATCTCGAAAACTAACTTGGGTGCAATAACCGATGTTAGCGATCAATTTGTAATGATTAATATAAAAGGTAGTAAAGTATTTGATCTTTTTGCAACTGGATCACCGTTTAATTTCAATAAATTTAAAGATAAAAAAGGCTCTGTTGCTCAAACAATATTATCCCATATAGACGTTATTATTCATCATATAGAAATAAATGAGGTTAATTTACTGGTAAGACGGTCTTTTTCTCAGCATTTGTATTCTTGGTTGACTGATAGTGCGTCAAGATTATAGCCTTAAATTTATCAAAATTATTGTTATATTACGCATGTGAAAAAAATACTTTTATTGGTGCTATTAGCACTCTTACCCTTCTCCGTTAACGCAGAATCTAAACTTAATCAGATATTATCTTCTGGTGAGTTAAAAGTTGGAACTACAGGTGACTGGGATCCAATGAGCATGAAAGATCCAGCCACAAACAAATACGTTGGCTTTGATATTGATGTTATGGAAGAGTTAGCAAAAGATATGGGTGTGAAAGTAACTTTTGTTCCAACTGAATGGAAAACTATTGTTTCAGGAATTACTTCTGGAAGGTATGATGTTTCAACAAGTGTAACCAAAACTGCTAAAAGAGCATTAGTAGCAGGATTTACAAATTCTTATTATAAATATGGAACTGTTCCATTGGTGTTAAAAAAGAACCTTAAAAAATTTCCAACATGGGAATCTTTAAATAGTGAAAAAGTTACTATCGCTACAACTCTTGGAACGTCACAAGAAGAAAAAGCAAAAGAGTTTTTTCCCAAATCTAAACTAAAATCAATTGAATCTCCGGCTAGAGATTTTCAAGAAGTTTTATCTGGAAGAGCAGATGGTCATATTACAAGTTCAACTGAAGCTAACAAGTTAGTTATTACTTACCCTCAATTAGCAATCGTAAAAGATGGTGGTAAAAATCCAGCTGTTTTAGCTATGATGGTAGATCAAAATGATCAAGTTTGGATTAACTATGTTAATCAATGGATTGAAGTAAAAAAAGCTTCAGGCTTCTTCGATAACTTACTTAAAAAGTATAATCTAAAAAGCTTATAATACATTAGATATTTAGATTTAAATCTCTATAGTTTTAAAAGTGAAAAAACTACTTCTTTTATTTTTATTGCTAACGCTTACATCGTGTACTGATCATGAATGGGGTTGGTACATACTCTCACCTAATAAAGTAAATGGTTTAACTAACTTAAAATTTCTTTTAAGTGGTATGGGTGTTACAATCTATATCTCAGTAATATCTATTATCATCTCAATGATTATAGGATTTATTATTGCAATACCTTCTTTGGCAAAAAATAAATATCTCACATATATAAACATTGGCTACGTTGAGATTGTAAGAGCGATACCTTTATTAGTTCTAATTCTTTGGGTTTATTACGGGTTACCTATTATGACCGGTCTAAGTTTTAGTCCTTTTGTATCTGGAATTATTGCCCTTGCTATTAGTGAAAGTGCATTTCAGGCAGAAATATTTAGAGCAGGAATTAATTCTATTAAGAAAGCACAATGGGAAGCTGGTAGCTCTTTAGGTTTAAGTTTTTTTAAAAGATTAAGATTAGTCATACTGCCGCAAGCTATTAAAAATATTCTACCCGCACTAGGTAATCAATTTGTTTATGTTTTAAAAATGTCTTCTTTAGTGTCAATTATTGGAATTGCAGATCTTACCCGTAAAGCCAATGAGCTTGTGGTATCCACTTATAGACCTCTTGAAATTTACACATTTTTAATCCTAGAATATTTAATTTTAATACTACTTGTGTCTTACTTTGTAAGAAGGCTTGAAAGAAAACTTAAACAAGATGGCAATAATTGATAAAAAGTTTTTAATTAGAATTAGTTATTAGCTGAAAAATAATCAACCTCTGAAAAACGATCTGTAGGAAAAATCCAATAAAAACCTAAAGTTTCTTCTCCATCATTTTTTAAAGCATGTTCTGCATTACCTGCTATATAGACAACATCACCTTTTTTAATTTCTTCAAGTTCACCTGATTTATTTAGTATTCCTGTTCCACTGGTTACTACATATATTTCATCTGGTGAATGATAATGAAGAGTTAAATTGCCTCCTGGAGCGATTTCAGCAAAACCAAGTGAAAGTCCAGAACTACCTGTAAAATCTGCATCAATTAAAAATTTCCATCGAACGCCAGGATATTTTTCTGTTGTTGTCCATTCTTGATCAGAAACAGATTTAAGGTTTTTTACAAATATCATGTAAAATCTTAACTCAACTTTAATTTGTTTTAAATATAAATTGTTAAATTTTATCTCAATATAATATAGCTTTTTAAGCGTTGAGATTTGTGGGAAGATAAAGTCTGGGGCACCGGGTAACAGAACGACCCTTCTTGGTTTAATTTTTCTTTACTTTTCTATAGTCCCATGGATAATCAAATTCCATAGACCACATTCCTATTTTGTTAATTCTTGCATAATTCTCATCTAGGACAAACTTTTTAGAGTATCTTCTATAGGCAAAAGCATAACCACTTCTAACAAGGTAACTTGATAAACTTTCATTATTTACAAAACATTCAGCAAGTATTCTTTTGTACTGATCTTTTCCTTCACTAATACATTCAACTATATTGTCTCCTATTTTATCAATAAGTATTTGTTTTGCTGTGATACCACAATTATCTTTAACACCTGCATTAACACATGTTTGTTTTAGCTCTGGTGTATCTATACCGGTAAACCTAATTTTTTCTCCATCCAGATGGATTGTATCACCATCAATAATTTTGATTGTTTGAGATTTGACCTGATTAATAGTTAGAATAAATATTAGTGATGAGACACTAATAAGAAAAATGGCTTTTCTTTTGTTTAAAAACATTATTTAAAAAATATCCAATGAATATGATTAGCACAATACCTATAAACCAATTGGTTGCCATTATAGTATAAAATATATCAGCATAATCCCCACCTCTAATATTAATCACATACCAAAGAGATAAAAAAGGTAAAGCTGATAGTCTTAAGACACTTAAGTAAAGACTATAGATAGGTTTTTTAACAGCTTGAAATACCGCTGTAGTAATAAAGAACACAGGATAAACTGGCGCAATTAAAGCTGCAATTTTTAAATATATAGTGCCATGATATATAGCCTCTAAATTGTCTGTAAATTGAGACACAAAAAACTCTGCGCCGAAAAATAATATAACCCCTGCTACAGCCATAAATGATGATCCAAATAATAAAGCTTTAGAATAAAGTTCTCTTATACGATCATAATTTTTAGCACCAAAATTTTGTCCTCCAATAGAAAGTACTGCTGTATTTAAGCCAATGACAGGTAATAAAAAAACTTGCTCTACTCTTAAAGCAGCACCGTATCCTGCGGTTGCAAGATCACCAAATTGACCAATAAAATATAAAATATTAAAAATACCTACACCAATAAATAACATACTAATCATAATAGGTAGTGCTTGTGTGAACAATTCCTTTAATAATATAAATTTTGGAATAAAGCATCTAATCGATAAATACTTTTTCAATTTACATGAGTTGATTTTATAAGCTAAATAAAAAGTACCTACTGATTGAGCAATTACAGTAGCGATAGCAAGACCACCAATACCATAAGCTGGTACAATTCCGTATCCCCAAATAAATAAGGGATTTAAAAATATATTTAAAAAGAAACTAAATATTAAAACATTCCTATAACTTTTAGTATCTCCTTGAGCATTCAAGGCTCCATTTAGTGAGATTTGAATCATAACAATGAAAGTACCGTAAAAAATTATATCTAAATATTCTCTAGTTAAAGCTATACCTGCAGCATCAGACCCCATTACCGTTAAAAGAAAATCGGATGCGTTTAACCCAAAAAAGGTAACAACAATAGAGGTGATCAATGCAAAGATTACAGATTGAGCGATTAACAATGAAGCTTTATTATTTTGTTTTGCACCTAGTAAATTACCAATACAAGAGTTAGTTGCAGCACCAATACCAACACCAACAGCAATTATTACAAAATATATAGGAAATGATTTAGCGATTGCTCCTATTGCTTCTGCAGAAATTCTACCTGCAAACCACGTATCAACTAAATTGTAAAATGTTTGAAATAACGAACCAACACTAGCTGGAATTGTTACTTTTCTAAGCAATTCCCAAATAGGATCTTTTGTTAATTTTAATGCTTTAGACAATAATTTTTCCTATTTGAATTCTTTTTGAAATATATGCTTTGAACCACTCTTTTTAGCAAGGTTTATTTGTTTTTGTCTCATGCGGAACCTATCCTTTTGAATTTCTGTTAAACTATCATGACAATTAGTGCATGAAACACCTTCTTCATATTTTTTAGATTTCTTATCTTTAGGTGATACTGGCTTTCTACAGCCACTACACATTAAGTAAGTACCAGTAACTAACCCGTGTTTAACGCTGATTCTGTTATCAAAAACAAAACATTCGCCCTTCCATAGACTCTCTTTTTTCTTAATATTCTTTAAGTAGTTAAGAATTCCACCCTTTAATTGAAAAACATTTTTAAAGCCTTTTTTCTCTAAAAAAACAGAAGCCTTTTCACATCTAATTCCACCCGTGCAAAACATAGCGATAGGTTTTTTCTTATCAAGCTTATTCAAATATTTTGGAAATTCTCTAAAATTATCAACATCAGGATTAACTGATTTTTTAAAAGTACCAACCTCATATTCAAATGGTTTTCTTGAATCTAAAACTAAAGTTTCTTTATCAGCAATAAGCTTGTTCCATTTTTTAGGATCAACATGATTATCTTTTTTATTTATTAAAGATAAAGAAAGACCCATTGGAACAACTTCTTTTTTAATCTTAACTTTTGCTTTGTGAAAAGGTTGAAATTTACTTTTTGAAATATTTTCGCTATCAAACTTTTTAAAATCTAATATTTTTTTAATTTGAGCAATAGTTAATTTTATATCATTGGCCTTTCCAGATATTGTGGCATTAATTCCTTCATTAGCAATAATGATGGTTCCTCTAATGTTTTTCTTAATTAAAAAATCTTGTAGTAAGTCTTTATACTTCTTTAATGAGTTAAATTTTTTAAATTTGTAAAAACCAAATACTTCAAACATTATAAAAGCCTACAAACAGTCATGCCGTCCCCCAAGGGTACTATAATTTGCTCCACTCTTTTATCTTGTTCAACATAGGTATTAAATTCTCTAATATTTAAAGTAAATTTATCTACATTAGTTTCATCAGCAACTTCTCCGTGCCACAAAACATTATCAATAATAATTAACCCTCCTTTATCAACTAGCTTTAATGATCTTTCGTAATACTCTTTATAATTCATTTTATCAGCATCAATAAAAACCATATCAAATTTATTTTGATTTAAATCATCCAAGGTTTCAAGAGCAGGTTTTATTATTGTTTGTATTTTGTGATCTTGATTAGCTTTTTTAAAAAAACTTAACGCTACTTTGTTAGTTTCTTCATTTTTGTCTAAAGCGATAAGTTTACCATCTTCTGGTAAAGCAAGCGCTATTGAGAGTGCACTTAAACCTGTAAAAGTTCCAATCTCTAGAACATTTTTAATATTAGAAATTTTAATAATTAAATGTAGAAAATGACATTGAGATGGAACAACTTGCATTATCTTGACGTCACCTAAAGTATTATTGTAATCGATTATTTCCTGCTGAACTGGATCTAGCTTTAAACTAAAATTATCTATGTATTTTTGAAGGCTTTCAGTGATTTCTAGGTTCTTACCCATGACATTAAAGTTTCTTCTTTAAAATATCATTAATTAGTTGAGGGTTTGCTTTTCCACCTGAAACTTTCATGGCTTGACCTACAAAGAAGCCGAATAATTTTTCTTTTCCCTGCTTATATTCAATAGCTTTTTCCCTGTTATCATTGATAATCTTATCAATTAAGGCCTCTAATGCTTTAGGGTTACTTTCTTGTTTTAAGCCTTTTTCGTCGACAATAATTTGAGGATCTTTATCACCATCCATCATTAATTCAAATATTGTCTTAGCAATTTTTCCAGAAATTGTTCCGTTCTTAATTAAATTTACTAATTTAGCTAAGTTTTTTGCACTTATTGGGCTTTCAGATATTTCTAAATTTTTATTATTTAAAACAGCAAATAATTCACCTGTAATCCAGTTAACTGCTAACTTAATATCTTGATTCTTGCCCATTTTTGCAACAACCTCTTCGAAGTATTCTGCTGTATCAATATCAGAGACTAATATTGTTGCCTCATAAGCAGATACTTTAAATTGATCAATAAATCTTTTTTTTTTAGCGTCTGGTAATTCTGGAATGTCGGCTTTAATTTTTTCAATAAATTCATCAGTAACTTCTAATGGTAATAAATCTGGGTCTGGAAAATATCTATAATCATGAGCGTCTTCTTTTGATCTCATAGATCTTGTTTCATTTTTTTTAGTGTCAAATAATCTTGTTTCTTGATCAATTGTTTTGCCCTCTTCAATTAAATCAACTTGTCTATTAGCTTCATAATTTATAGCCATTTGCATAAATTTAATTGAATTTACATTTTTAATTTCACAACGAGTTCCAAGTTTATCAGAACCTTTAATACGAACAGAAATATTTACATCAGCTCTTAAAGAACCTTCCTGCATATTTCCATCACAAGTACCTAGGTATCTCATAATAGATCTTAGTTTTTTAACGTAAGCACTAACTTCATCTGGAGTTCTTAAATCAGGTTTACTAACGATCTCCATTAAAGCAACACCAGATCTATTTAAATCAACTAATGTATTTTGTGGATCCATATCATGAATACTTTTTCCAGCGTCTTGCTCTAAGTGTAATCTTTCAATACCTACTTCTTTTTGACCATTGGGCATATCAAGAATAACAGTTCCCTCACCTACTATTGGATATTTAAATTGTGAAATTTGATAACCCTGTGGAAGATCTGGGTAGAAATAATTCTTTCTATCAAACACTGATCTTTTATTTATTTGAGCCTTTAAACCAATACCTGTTTTAATTGCTTGCTTTACGCAATATTCATTAATAACCGGTAGCATTCCTGGAAAAGCAGCATCCACTAAACTTACTTGAGTATTTGGTTCTGCACCAAAAGTTGTTGAAGATGATGAAAATAATTTTGAATTTGACGTAACTTGTGCGTGAACTTCAAGACCAATTACTACTTCATAAGTATTATCGCCTCTTAAAATTAAATATTCTGAATTATCTTTAGTCATCTATTTAATCCACCATTCAGTAATTTTGTTTTTAAATGAAATTTTTTCTTCCATTGCATAGGCAATATTTAATATGTTTTGTTCATCAAAGGCTTTACCTATAATTTGTAGTCCTAATGGATAGCCTTTAGCATCTACTCCAGCAGGTATAGAAATAGCTGGTAATCCAGCTAAATTAACTGGAACTGTAAATATATCATTTAAATACATAGAAACTGGATCGTTAGTTTTCTCACCAATTTTAAATGCAGCACTAGGTGTAGATGGGGTTAAAATTGCATCAACTTTTTTATAAGCTTCATCGAAATCATTTTTAATTAATTTTCTAACTTTTTGAGCTTTTAGATAGTAAGCATCATAATAACCAGATGATAAAACATATGTTCCAATCATTATTCTTCTTTGAACTTCAGCACCAAAACCTTCCGATCTAGTCTTTTCGTACATATCAATTAAGTTTTCACCCTTTGATCTAAATCCATACTTAACACCATCATATCTTGCTAAATTTGAAGAAGCTTCTGCTGGTGCAACTATATAGTAGGTTGGTAATGCATAATTTGTATGAGGTAGTGAAATTTGAACAATTACTGCACCACAATCTTTTGCATATTCAATTCCTTTAGTCCATAAGTCTTCAATTTCTTTTGGCATTCCATCAACCCTATATTCTTTCGGAATTCCAATTTTTTTACCTTTAATATTGTTTGTTAATTCTTTACTATATTCATTTCTTTTAAAATCAACTGATGTTGAATCTTTATCATCATAAGTGCTGATGATTTCTTGAAGCAAAGCACAATCTTTTACATCTTTAGACATTGGTCCTGCTTGATCTAATGATGACGCAAAGGCAACAATTCCATATCTTGAGCAGCTACCATATGTAGGTTTTAAACCTACTGTCCCTGTAAATGAAGCGGGCTGCCTAATAGATCCACCGGTATCAGTTCCAATTGTAATAGGTGTTAAATTGGCAGCTAAGGCAGATGCGGATCCTCCTGAAGAGCCTCCTGGGACCAAACCTTTTGCTATTGGACTTTGAACATTACCAAAAAAACTAGTTTCGTTAGAAGAGCCCATTGCAAATTCATCACAATTTAATTTACCAAGTAAAACTGCTCCCTCGTTCCAAATATTTTGAGTAACAGTTGACTCATAAGGTGGAATAAAATTATTTAAAATTTTACTACCCGCTGTTGTTTTTACCCCATCGGTACAAAATAAATCTTTAACTGCCATTGGTACACCTGGAAGTTTCAGATCAAAATTAGGTTTTTCATCAAAGCTTCTTGCTTTAGCAAGTGCATTAGAAAAATCTTCTGTTATGTAAACATTTAGATCTCTAGATTTTTCTCCTCTTTCAATGAAAGCTTTTGTGGTTTCTTCAGAAGATATCTTTTTATCTTTAATATTTTTAACTAATTCAGTTAAAGTTAAGGAAGTAATATCTGACATTATTCAACAACCCTTGGTACCACAAAAAAATCTTCATTTTCTTCTGGTGAATTTTTTAATATTTGATCTCTAATATTTTTACTTTTAACCTCGTCAGTTCTTAACTTTAAAGTAGTCTCTGCAACAGAAGTTAAAGGTTCAATATTGTCAGTATTAAGTTCATTTAATTTTTCTATAAAATCAAATATAGAATTAAGGTCCCCAACCAATTTATCAGCCTTTGCATCATCAACCGAAATTCTTGATAATTTAGATATGTGCTTTATTGTTTTAAGATCAATTGTCATGTGATAATTAAATATGTCGGCAAACTACCACTTAAGTATAAAATATACAATATGATCACAATTGAAGAATTTAAATTAAAACACCCAAATAAAGTAAGATTTATTGGTTTAGATTTAGGATCAAAAAGGATCGGCGTCTCTATATGCGATGAAAGACAATCAATAGCCACGCCATTTAAAACTATAAATAAAACTAATACCAATGAGCTTATTGAAGATCTTAAAATAATTATCGAAGAAAATAATATTAGTGGGATAATTGTAGGAAATCCTGTCAATATGGATGGAAGTATGGGTAGATCAGCTCAGTCTGTTAATGATGTAGCTTTGAATATTTCGAGATCTATTGATCTACCTGTGATGCTATGGGATGAAAGACTTTCAACGGTTGGTGCTTTTAATCTCTCTAGTTTATTAGACGTTAATGTATCTAAAAGGGTTAAAACTATTGATCAAAATGCAGCTGCATTTATTTTACAGGGTGCTATAGATTATTTAAATAATTAATACTTGCCATAGTCATGGTTAATAGTTATAGAGTTAATTTTAATGGCAGCCAAAACAAATAAAGCTATTAAGATCTCTCAAAAACACCTCCTCGGTATTCAAGATCTATCCATTAATGACGTTAATCTAATTTTGGAGGAGGCTAAGACTTTTATTAAACTTAACCAAAGTGAAAATAAAAAAACAAATATTCTAAACGGGAAAACTCAAATTAATTTGTTTTTTGAGCCATCTACAAGAACACAAAGCTCTTTTGAACTAGCTGGAAAAAGGCTTGGTGCAGATGTGATGTCTATGAACATGGCAAATTCTGCAATTAAAAAAGGTGAAACACTTATAGATACAGCAATGACTTTGAATGCTATGCATCCAGATATTATTGTGATCCGACATCAAGATTCTGGAGCATGCAATCTTTTATCTCAAAAAGTAAATTGCGCAGTACTTAATGCTGGTGATGGAAGTCGTGAACACCCTACCCAGGCACTATTAGATGCTTTAACAATTATTAACCGAAAAAAAAAGATAGAAGGTTTAAGAATAGCAATTTGTGGGGATATAACTCATTCACGTGTTGCTAGATCAAATATCTACCTACTGAATATGTTGGGTGCAGAAGTTAATATTATCGCTCCTTCAAACTTAATGCC
>JABMNQ010000091.1 GCA_013204495.1 Candidatus Pelagibacter sp. | reverse complement strand
TAGAAATATGAAAAAAAGTTTTTTTGAAATTGATAATGTAACATTCTCAGCAAGTTCACAAAGTAAAATTAATAATGTTTCGCTAAAAATTGAAAATCAGGGTGACATCGTTTGTTTATTGGGACCTTCTGGGATTGGAAAAACCACTATACTTAGAACTATTGCAGGTTTAGAAAAAAATCACTCAGGAAAGATCACATTAAAGAACAAAATATTATCTTCTGAAAAAATTCATGTTGAGCCTGAGGATAGAAATATATCAATGGCATTTCAAGATAACTCACTTTTTCCTCATTATAATGTTTTTGATAATATAAAATTTGGTGCAGAGAGAAATAAAAAGAAGAAAAAAAGCCTAGAAACTAATGAAATTATAAAACTTCTCCATATCGGACATATTAAAGATAAGTTTCCACACCAAATAAGCTCAGGTGAGGCACAAAGAGCTTGTCTAGCGAGATCTTTATTATCAAATCCAGATTTATTATTATTAGACGAACCTCTTTCAAATGTAGATCAAAACTTCAAAGAAGAGATTCAAGTTAAGTTAAAGCAAATACTAACCGAACAAAAGATTACTACAATAATTGTAACACATGACTCTTACGAAGCTTTTTATTTGGGTAATAAGTGTGGAATAATTTTAGACGGTCATTTAAAACAATATGACGACCCTTATAACGTTTATCATTTTCCAAATTCAATTGAGGTTGTTAATTTTTTAAATAGAGGAACATTAATCACAGCAAAAGTTACTGGAGAGAATAGTTTGGAAAGTAATGATCTCGGTATAATAACTGGAAACTTTATCAAGCACTACCCAAAGGGGTCCGAAGTTCAACTCTTATTACAACCAGAGGATCTTGAACACGATGATACAAGTAACCTAAAACTAGAAGTAGTAGATAGAAAGTTTAGAGGAACAAATTTTATTTATACACTTAAAACTTCAACTGATAAATTAATCTCTGTATTCGTTCATTCTCACCATATTCACCAACACAAGATAAAAGAAAAATTTGGTATTAAAAAACCCATACATATTGATCATATAGTTTGTTTTTAAATAATTTAATTATAGATGAAAACTAAATCGCAAATTTTTATAAGAGGGTTGTTAGATGTTTTGCCTTTATTAATTCCAGTTTTTCCATTTGGTGTAATTTATGGCGTAATTGGAATGGAATTAGGTCTAGGTCCTTATCTTACATTTGCATCTTCATTTGTTATTTTTGGAGGTTCATCCCAATTAGTTTTTGCCCAACTATTAACAGCAGGCGCTTCCCCCTTAGTTGTGATTAGCTCTGTTGCCGTTATTAATGCAAGACACCTCTTGTATGGAGCAGTGCTTTCCGAATATCTAAATAAACTTTCTATTTTTTGGAAATTAATTTTATCTTATTTTATGACAGACCAAGCTTTCGCAACCTCTAGTAAATTTCTTAAATCTAATCAAGAAACTGGTATATCGCATTATCATTTATTGGGCTCTGGATTTACTCTTTGGTTTATTTGGCAAGCATCTACACTTTTAGGAATTTTTTTAGGTGCAATTGTTCCAGAACAGTTAGGACTAACTTTTGCTGTACCTTTAACATTTTTATCTCTTATTGTTTCAGATTTAAAAAAAATAGACCATTTAATGGTAGTTTTATCCTCAGGTTTAGTTGCAACATTTTTTTATAATGTACCTTTAAAAAGCTATGTATTGTTAGCAGCTTTTGTAGGCATGTCAGTCGCGTATTTTTTTACATTACGAATTATTAAGGAAAATAAATGACGTGGATTACTTTAATCATTGCAGGAATAATTACCTTCTTGTTAAGATTTTCAATGATTGCTTTAATTAAGGAAAATTCACTTAGTGAAAAAACTAAAATTGTTTTGTCCTATGTGCCATCAGCAGTTTTTCCAGCAATAATATTTCCTGCTATATTTTTAGATAATAGTGGTTTGCTTGACCTTGAAAATAACCCTAAAATTTTAGCTTCAATTATTGCTATAATAGCTGGTTTTATGAGTAAAAATATCATAGCAACCATCTTTGCTGGTCTTGCCTCATATTGGTTCTTAATTTTTGTATATTATTAATTAAAGACCTTATATTTAGCGATTAATGCTACCTAAAATAAAATTTAACAATGAATTACTTGGCATACTTTATATGCTTTTATGCCAATTTTTTTTTGCAACAAACGATACTTTGGTAAAAAATATATATCAACATTATGATGAAATATTTGTTTTAAACCAAATCATTTTTATTAGAGGAATTTTTACATTACTTTTTATATTATTATTTCTTTATATAAAAAAACAATTAGATTTTAAAATAATTTTTAGTTCAAAAGAATTAAAAATAAGAGGACTTCTAGAATCATTTGCTGCATTATTTTTTTTTATTGGAGTTGCATTATTGCCCTTTGCAAAAGTTTACATTTTATTAAGTATGGCACCAATTTTATTAACTGCATTCGGTGCGATTTTTTTAAATGAAAAAGTTAGATGGAGAAGATGGAGTGCGGTTATTTTAGGGTTTATTGGTGTTGTGGTAGTTATTAATCCTGGAAAATTAGAGTTTGGTTATTATTTTATATTTCCAATTTTAGCAGCAGTCATGCTATCGATAAGAGATATGTATACTAAGCAATTTAAAAAAGATTACCACAGTTTGCAAATAGCATTCATGACTTGTTTCATAGTTACCATTTTTTTTGGAATATTAAGTATTTATAAATTTTATGACTTTACTTTAAAGGATATCTTTATTTTATTTATCTCAGCTTTTTTTCTAGCAATGGGTTATATTTTTTCAATAGCAACTATTAAAATTGCACTTGTGTCAGTTACGTCAACTTTTAGATATTCTGTAATTTTATGGGGAATAATTTATGGATATTTTTTATTTGATGAAATTCCATCCACAAATAGTTATATCGGTGCTTTAATAATTATAACTAGTGGGTTAATTATTATTTCAAGACAAAAACAAATAGGAGTTATAAAATAAAACAAATCTTGTAAATTAAGTTAGCAATCTATATATTAGAATTATGAAAAAAATATTTATTTTAATTTTTACTCTTTTGTCATTCAGCGCTTTTGCGGTTGATAAGAGCACAACTTTTAATAATGAAGTGTTTCAAAAAGCACAACTTGAAGGAAAAACAGTAGTTATTAATTCTTGGAATGAAACCTGCACCACGTGTGCTGCTCAAATTAAGATACTAGACCAGGCCCAAGTTGAATTTAAAGACATTCTTTTTTTAAGCTTTGAACAAGAAAAAGATAAAGCTATAGCGAAGCAACTAGGTATTGACTATTGGACTACAATTGTTATCTACAAGAACAAAGAAGAGGTCTATAGAAGTATTGGTCAAATGGATAAAGATAAAATCTACTCTACTTTAAAATCTCTATAACTATCCAATAATCTCATCACAATTTAGTTAAAATATTTATATCCTAGTCATTTAATTATCTTGTAAGTCCTGGGTTTTGGAGTAGATAATCAAAATTATACCCATTTAGTAACCCTTATTTACATAGTTTAAAAAAATGAAAAAAAAGAAAATTGTTAAAGATAGCTACATCGTAAGAACTAAAAAAAGAATACTTAAAGATACGGCAGAGTCTGAAAAAAAATATACTACTAATTTTAAAGATATTAGAAATTACTTTAAAATATTTAATAAATCTTTATTCAAAAGCAAACTGAATCCATTTAATGATGTTATGATTAAAAGAATAGTTGGTGGATCAGGGCAATGTGTTGAGTATATTTCATATAGAAAAGGTACAAACCGTTTTGTACTTGAAATGATGCCAAAATATAAAAATAAGATGGAGTTTTTAAATACTCTTTCCCATGAAATGGTACATTTATGGCAACAAACTATAATGAACGATACTGGCAATCATAATAAATTATTTTTTAGCTTTAGAAATAAATTTAAAAGACTAAATTTAAAGCTAAGTTATTAATTTACTATGATCACTGCTATTAATTGTAAACAACTTTCAGAACTTGCTAAAGATAATGAGGGAGCCTCTTTAATTGATGTTCGTACGCAAGCAGAGTGGGATCAAGATGGAAAACCTAATGGAAAAGAGATTGGTTTAAACACTCATTTTATTTCGTATATGATTGACGTTAATGAGAGTAGAATTATTAATCAAGACTTTGATAAAAAAATTGATGAATTAAAAATTGATAAATCTAAAGTTGTCTTCGTTATGTGTAAAAGTGGATTTAGATCTTTAAAAGCTGCAGAATTGATAAATAAAAAAGGTTACAAAACATTTAATATAATAAATGGATTTATTTGTTCGGAAGATGTTGAGCCCAATTGTTGGAAAACATCTGGACTACCAGTTTTATAGTTTAAAGTTATAAGGTTATTACAAATTATGTTTATCGTTGGTTTATTAGCTTCCTTGTTTATGGGTGCTGTGCTTTCTTTTTTAGGAGCTGGTGGTTCTATATTAACTTTGCCAATCTTAGTTTATTTATTTAAAATTAATATAGTCGAAGCCACTACCTATTCATTATTATTAGTTGGTTTAACTGCTTTATTTGGTTGCATTATAAGTTTTAAAGATAAACTTATTGATTTGAAAACAGGAATAATTTTTGGGGTACCTTCAATTTTAGGCGTTGTTCTTGCTAGAAAAATAATTCTACCAATGATACCAGACCAACTAATTTTTTTTAATTTTACTTTAGAAAAAGGCTTTTTAATAATGATTTTATTTGCAATCTTAATGTTGCTGTCATCTATATTAATGATTAGAGGTAAAAAACCAATAGCCAATGATAGTATCCAGTATAGCAAACCTAGAAAAAATTTAATCATTGTTCTTGAAGGTTTTATTGTTGGGCAAATCACGGGTTTTGTTGGGGCGGGTGGTGGTTTTCTAATTATACCAGCTTTAGTTTTATTAACTGGTTTGAGTATGAACATTGCCGTAGGAACATCGTTATTTATTATTGCTGTCAAATCTATTATTGGTTTTTTAAGCGATGTAACAGATGGCTTTGTTACAGACTGGACTTTTGTACTATATGTTTGCTTATTTACGATTCTAGGTGTTTTTGTTGGACGAATACTATCAAAAAGAATAGCAGAAAAAACTACGAAAAAATTATTTGGTTACATGACTTTAGTTATAGGTCTTTTTATTATCACTGAACAATTATTAAATTAATAATCTATAAATCTAAACCTACTTTTTTCCAATTTTTAAGCCCGCCAATTAAGTGAAAACAATTAGTAAATTGATAAGATTTTGATAACTGAACTGCCAGAGTTGATCTATGACCATGCGCACAATAAAATAAAATTCTTTTATTTTTTAGTGTGTCCTTATTTTTTTGAAGATATTCATTAATTTCTGGAAAACGAACAACTATACTATTTTTAATCATACCGTCTTTATCAATTTCATTTTGCTCTCTAAGGTCAATTAAAATTGATTGAGTATCATTTTTAATTTCATTAAATTTTTCAGGGTTAATACCATTATTTACTTTTTGTTTATTAAAATCTATTCCTAATTGTAAATTACTTGGAACGGCTACATCCATCATACTTGGATTTGGTAAATTTAAATTATTCATAATTTCAATATATTCATCTGCAGAATTTACTTGTAGTCTTGGATTAAATCTTTTTTCCTCAATTATGGTGCTAACCATTTCACCTTTATAATCATGAGCAGGGTAGACTAAGGTTTCATCAGGTAATTTTAAAAGTTTATTAAAAATAGAATTATAAGAGTCTCTAGCATTTCCATTTTGAAAGTCCGTTCTACCAGTACCTCTAATTAATAATGCATCACCAGTAAACACCCTATCATTCATTAAGAAACTGAAACTTTCAATGGTATGACCTGGCGTATAAATAGCCTGCACTTCCAAACCATCAATTTTAATTTTCTCTTCATCAGCAACTTGCATTGCAACTACATCAGCTGGCGTTTTATCACCCATAACTGTAACACAATTTGTTTTGTCTCTTAGTTCGGCAATACCAGAGATATGATCAGCGTGAATATGAGTGTCTATAACTTTTACCAATTTTAAATCTAATTCTTTAAGAAGCTTTATGTATTGCTCAACATTTTCCAGTACAGGGTCAATGATTAAGGCCTCCCTTCCTTTAGCGGAGGCTATTAGATAAGTGTATGTGCTTGATGATTTATCAAATAATTGTCTAAATAGCATAATTTAGCTTTACCATAATTATTTACATTGCTTTAATCAATAATTTTTGATTAGCATGATTTTTTAAGATTAATAATCATATGAACTATTTGATATAATGGAAAAGATATTTAACAACAAATACTTAGATCAAAAAAAATTAGTTATGGGAGAATTCCATAGCCTAGTTTCAAATTTTTCACAATTAAATCAAACTAAAATTAACGATGTATCGTTGAAAATAGTAAAAAATGCCATTGAATACAAAGCAGCCAGTCAATTTGCAAAGTTAATTCATGAATTCTCTCTAACCAGTAATGAGGGGATTGTTTTAATGTGCCTAGCAGAAGCGTTATTAAGAATACCAGATTCAACTACAATTAATGATTTAATAGAAGATAAAATCCCAATAGGGGACTGGAAAAAATATATCAAAAATGACAAAGATTTATTTGTAAATATTTCATCAATAGCTTTTTTGCTAACTGGCAAAATTGTTGAGGAAAAACCAGATGAAACTAAGAGTATTTTAGGAAAAGTAGTAAAAAATTTATCAGGTCCTTTATTAAGAAATGCAATTAAAAAAGCTATAAATATATTGGCTAAACAGTTTGTTTTTGAAAAAGATATTAATAGAGCTATTAAATACAGCGATGAAAGCAAACACAGTAAATACACATTTTCTTTTGATATGCTGGGAGAGTCTGCTGTCACATATGAAGATTCCGAGAGATATTATAAACAATATGAAGATGCAATCAATGCCACGGGTAAAAGCAAACATCCAGAAAAAAAGAGTATTTCAATAAAATTATCGTCACTCCACCCCAGATATGAAAGAAATAAAATCGAATTACTAAAAAAAGAATTATTCCCGAAAGTACGAAAACTCACTGAGCTTGGCAGGGGAAATAAAGTTGATATATGTTTTGATGCAGAGGAAGCTGATCGACTTAATTTATCTTTATTTATTTTTAAAGATATTATTGAAAGCAATCTAATAGATGAAGAGTATCATGGCTTTGGTTTTGCAGTTCAAGCATACCAGAAAAGGGCTTTTTTTGTTTTAGATTGGTTAAATGATTATTTAAATAAAGTTAATAAAAAAATAAATATTCGTTTAGTAAAAGGAGCATACTGGGACACTGAAATTAAAATTGCTCAGGAACAAGGTTTTATCGATTACCCCGTATTTACTAAAAAATTTGCAACTGATATTTCGTATTTAGCTTGTGCACATAAACTTCTTGAGAATGACAATATTTTTTCACAGTTTGCTACGCATAATGCCTATAGTATAGCCTATATAAAAACGCTTTTTGAAAACAAAGAATTTGAATTTCAAAAACTTCATGGAATGGGAGATGAGATATATTCTTACTTAGAACAAGATGAAAAATTTAGATGCAGAGTTTATGCTCCTGTAGGTGGTTATAAAGATTTATTGCCTTATTTAGTGCGTAGACTTTTAGAAAATGGTGCTAACACATCTTTTATACATCAACTTAAATCAAAAAATCTTGATATTGATAAATTAATTCAATCACCCTTAGATAAAATAGAAAAGTTAGATTACGACAAAATACCAAAGCCTCTGCAAATTTATCCTGATAGAATAAACTCTAAGGGTTTAGATCTTAGTGAAGAAAAAATTATAGAAAAACTAAATTCAGTTATACTAAAAAAAGAAATTTTTGCATTT
>JABMNQ010000090.1 GCA_013204495.1 Candidatus Pelagibacter sp. | reverse complement strand
TATTTAGACAGCTGAGGTAAAATAACTGTACCAATTGCAATTCCAGCAATAGCCAAGTTTATTTGATAAACTCTATCAGCGTAATAAAGATAAGAAACTGCACTGGTTTGAAACGACGCAATAATCGTTCCGATTAGAATATTTATTTGGGTAACACCCGATGAAAAAATACTTGGTAGTAATTTTTTAAAGAAAGTTTTGACTTTATTGTCAATTTTAATAGAAAAATTAATATTAGGAGAAAAATATTTTTTTACATAAAAATATAAAAAAACAAGCTGCAGTATACCAGCTGCCGTTACTGCATATGCTAGGTAATATACCAACTGATCATTTAAAATTTTTCCAAACAACAAGACACCAATTAAAATAATATTCAAAATAATAGGGGCTGCTGACGCAATGGCAAATTTATTATGTGAATTTAAAATGGCTGAAAAAAAAGATGCCAAACTAATGAATATAAGGAAAGGGAATGTAATCCTTGTTAGGGTTACGGCTAATTCCATTTTTTGATAATCCCCTTCAAAACCTGGTGCGATTAAAAAAACAAATAATGGCATTAAAATTTCAATAATAAGAACTAAAAAAAATAACCCTAGAATTAATAAATTAAAAATACTGCTTGCAAAATCTTGAGATTTTTTTTTATTATTTAATACAGATGAGTAGCTTGGGACAAATGCAGCATTAAAAGTTCCTTCTGAAAATAATCTTCTAAAAGTATTGGGAATTCTAAATGCAACAAAGAAAGCATCTGCCAAAAATCCTGTTCCAAGAAAAATTGCAATTAAAATATCTCTTAAATACCCTGATAATCTACTAATTAATGTAAAAAAGCTAAACGTGCCTGTTGACTTGAGAAGATTCATAAATCATATTAGTCTTAAATTTGCTCCATTTGTATATCTAATTAACATAAATGAAAAAAACTAAAATAGACCATTACACAGATAAAGAAGCTTTGGAATTCCATAGTTTAAATAAGCCTGGAAAAATTGAGATAAACTCTTCAAAACAAATGACTACCAAGAGAGATCTTGCATTGGCTTATTCTCCGGGTGTTGCCGTTCCTGTTCGAGCTATTGCTGACAATCCAGAAGCCGCCTATGACTACACCTCAAAAGGAAATTTAGTTGCAGTGATTAGTAATGGTTCGGCTATTTTGGGAATGGGTAACTTAGGAGCATTAGCTTCTAAGCCCGTGATGGAAGGTAAGGCAGTTTTATTTAAAAGATTTGCTGACATAGATTCGATAGATTTAGAAATAGATAGCCAAGATCCTAATGAAATTATAAATAGTATTAAAAATTTTGCATGTAGCTTTGGAGGAATTAATTTAGAAGATATAGCAGCTCCTGATTGTTTTATTATTGAAGAAAAATTAAAAGAAATTTTGGACATTCCTGTTTTTCATGATGATCAACACGGGACAGCAATAATAACTACAGCAGCATTAATTAATGCTTTAGATATAAGTGGCAAATCAATAAAGGATATTAAAGTTGTTGTTAATGGAGCTGGAGCTTCTGCGGTTGCTTGTACAAATTTATTTAAGAATAGCGGCGTTCCCAACGAAAATGTAACCATGCTAGATCGTAAAGGGGTTGTCTATAGAGGTAGAACAGAAGGTATGGACCAGTGGAAATCAGCTCATGCAATTGAAACTAAAAATAGAACATTAGAAGAAGCAATTAATGGAGCAGATGTTTTTTTAGGACTATCAACAAAGGGGGCTTTAAAAAAAGAATGGGTAAAAACAATGGCAAAAAACCCAATAATTTTTGCTTGTGCTAATCCAGATCCAGAAATAACTCCTGAAGAAATTATGGAAGTTAGAGATGATGCTATTATTGCAACTGGAAGATCAGATTACCCCAATCAAGTAAATAATTTAATTGGTTTTCCTTATATTTTTAGGGGAGCTTTAGATGTTAGGGCTACAACGATTAATGAGGAAATGAAGGTTGCTGCAGCAAACGCAATTGTAAAATTAGCAAGAGAAGATGTGCCAGATGAAGTAGTTGCAGCAATGGGAGGGGATCGTCCTAAATATGGAAGAGATTATATAATTCCATCTACTTTTGATCCAAGATTAATTAGTGTAATTCCTGTGGCTGTTGCAAAAGCTGCGATGGATAGCGGTGTTGCTAGAAAACCCATAAAAGATTTTGAGGCCTATAAAGATCAGCTTAAACAAAGACTTGATCCCTCTGTAACTATTATGCAAGGCATTAATTCTCATATTAAAAAAAATCAAAAGAAAATTGTTTTCGCAGATGGTGAAGATGAAAATACTCTTAAAGCTGCAATTGCATTTAAAAATTCTAAATTAGGAATACCTATTTTAGTAGGTAAAAAAGAAAAGATAAAACAAAGAATAAAAGAAATTGGTTATAATGAAAATTTTGATATCGAAATAATAAATTCTGAAGATAGTGAGAAAAGAAAAAAGTATGTAAATTTTTTATTTGAGAAACTACAAAGAGATAAAGGTTTTTTAGAAAGGGACTGCGATAGACTAGTTAGAAACGATAGGGTTGTGTGGGCATCTTGTATGGTAGCTTGTGGTGATGCAGATGGTGCAGTTACTGGAAATACCAGAAGATTTGGAGCGTCTTTAGATAAAGTTATGCAAGTAATAGACGCTAGGCCAGGTGAAATTATGTTTGGACTAAACATGGTTGTTGCAAAAGGAAAAACTATTTTTGTTGGAGATACTAGTGTTAATGAATACCCAAGCTCAGAAGAGTTAGCAGAAATTGCTATATCAGCTGCAAGGGTAGTAAAACTCTTTGGCTTTGTTCCAAAGGTTGCTTTTGTTTCTCATTCTACTTTTGGACAGCCTCTTACAAGTAGAACCAAACATATAAAAAAAGCTGTTGAAATTTTAAAAAGTAAAAATGTTGATTTTGATTTTGATGGGGATATGCAGCCAGATGTTGCTCTGAACTCAGAATACAAAGAGCTTTATCCCTTTTCAAGTATTGTTGGAAATGCGAATATTTTAATAATGCCAGGACAGCACAGTGCGGCTATTTCATATAAAATGATGAAGAGCTTGAGCGATACAAAAGTTATTGGACCCCTACTAATTGGCTTAGGTCAACCTATTGAAATAGCTCCTTTAAGATCATCTACTTCTGATATTATAAACTTAGCCTCTGTTGCCGCTTACTCTGCAGATGTAATTGATTATAAAAAAAATTAGTTCTTTTGAATTCTTAAATCTTCAACCAAAATTATACTTGCTATAACGTCTTCAACATTAAGTATTTCTTTTGCTTCATTTATTACTTCTTTTTTTTCTTCCTCTGTTATAGAAATTCCATAAATAAATATTTTTTTCTTATAAGTATCTATTTGGTAATTCGTTGAATTAATTTTCTTGTTAAAAATTAAAGCTGTACGTAGTTGAGAGGTTATTAGTAAATCTTTTGCCGATTGCTGAAAGTTAAAATCCTCTTTTAATTTAATATCATTTTTAACCGATCTAACTCCCTTAGTTTCCCAAGCTAATTTGGTGATTTGGAGTTTTTCTTCTGGATCATCCACTTTGCCAGTTAAAAAAAATTTTCCATCTAAAACTTTTGTATTTACGGATATCAAATAATTTTTGTCTCTTAATGCTAATCTTGTTGCTAGATTTTTTTGCATGACTGAATCGTCTATTTGCGTGCCTAGGGATCTTGGGTCTAGCGCAACACTAACTCCTGTTCCAAAAATACCCTTTGAGCTTATACCCACACATCCTGTAAAAATTAGAAGGATTAAGCTTATTAAAATAATTCTATTTTTCATTTTTTAATTTTAAACAAAAGTTATAAATTTCTTTTTTTGGCACATTAGAGTTTTGACTAATTAAATCCGTTATATCTTTAATGCTTAATTTTTTAATCATTTTTTGAATATTTTTTTTATCAGATTCTTTTAAAATTATCGAAGAGTTTCTTTCCTTTGTTTTTTCAGAAATCACAATTGTTAGCTCTCCTTTTGGATCTGACTTAAAGGGCTCAAGCTTATCAATATCAGTTCTGATGAATTCCTCGTAAAATTTGGTCATTTCTCTACATATTAAAATTTTTCTGTCGGTAAAGTATTGTTTTATATCTTTTACCGACCTATTAAATTTTCTTGGTGAAATGAAAAAAACAATACAACCATCTAGATTTCTCAATTTTTCGAAATCTTCTTTCAATTTATTATTTTTTTCGGGAAAAAATCCATAGAAATAATATTTTTCACTAAAGCCACTTATGGATACAGCCGATGAAACTGCAGAAGCGCCTGGTATTGGATAAATATCAATTTTATTAATTAAACACTCATTAATTAATATTGCTCCTGGGTCTGAGACAGAAGGTGTCCCCGCATCAGAAATCAAAGAAACAATGCAATCTGACTTCAAAATTTCAATGATCTTAGATAGATTTTTTTTTTCGTTAAATTTATGATTTGAAATAAGCTTAGACTTAATTTCATAACGATCTAACAAATTTTTTGAAATTCGCGTGTCTTCACACAGTATATAATCTGATTTTTTTAGTACCTCTAGGGCTCTTAAGGTAAT
>JABMNQ010000089.1 GCA_013204495.1 Candidatus Pelagibacter sp. | reverse complement strand
TATGTTCATCAAATCAGCTAAACTGTCAGAATATCTAACAAGTGCTTTGAAGTAGTTATCTGTATTCGCAGCATAAGCAGCGTTTTTTAAGATAGCTTGATTAGCAGGCGAAAGGCTGTTCAGTCTCTTAGTGTTCACAGCAATTTCAAACATCTCTTGAGATTGGTGGAAACTTCCTAAGTGATAGTGTTTAGAGACATCTTGCATTCCAAACTGTGAGTCTGATGTTGGGTTGTTAAACTCAGCAGCATCAATCAAACCAGTTTTCATTGCTGGTTGGATTTCACCACCTGGTAATTGTCTTACGACCATTCCCATAGCAGTTAAAACGTTAGTCGCTAGACCAACTGTTCTATACTTCATACCTTTAACATCAGATACTTTAGTTACGTTCTTTTTGAACCAACCAAAAGGTTGTGCTGGCATAGGCATATGAAAGAATCCAGTGTAGTTATATCCAACACTAGCTAACGTTTCTTCATATAATTTTCTTCCTCCACCATACTCCATCCATCCCATAACTTCTTGAGATGACATTCCGTATGAAGGACCAGTTCCAAAAAGAGATGAAGCTGCGTTTTTACCATACCAATATGCAGTCACCCAGTGACCCATATCAACGATTCCATCACTTACCGCTGCTCCGATTTCTGAAGTTTTAACGACTGCGTCAACAGGTAGAAGATCAATTTTAAGTGATCCACCAGACATATCACTAACCATATTACAGTAGTCTTGCGCCATTTCAAAAAAGATGTTTGCGCCTGAAGGCCAAGCAGCTTGCATCTTTAATACAGTAGCGTGAGATCCTGCAGTTGCAATATTTGGCATTGCAACAGTAGCTGCAGCTACAGCTCCAGCTTTAGCAGCAGTTTTAAAGAACTTTCTTCTTGAAGAAGTTAAATTCTTCAACGATTTTTTTTCTTTAATCATTATTTTTCTCTCCTTGTTATTTGTATTTGTTAATTAACTCTTAGAATTAAACATAATTGAGTATCAGAGTCTAAAGATTATTAAAATCTATCGAATGCAAAAAGCTTTAATAGTAAAGCAAAAAATAGGATGCAACAAAAATAACACAACCCTAAATTGTAATAAGTTAATTTTATTTTCTAAACACTAAACTTGCCCATAAACTTAACCAATCAGATTTATGTTTTAGTTTTTCTATATAATTTGCTTTGTCCAACTTAACCGCACTCAATAAATAGGTTCTATTTTCAAAAATCCTTATTTTTCCTACTCCATTTGGGTTTGTTTTTACAATTTCCTTGTAGTTATTTTCTTCATCTCTACTGAAGATGGTAATTTGCCAATTTTCTAGAGGGTTACCCTTTTCAAATAGTTGAAACTCAAATAGTCCATCTTTTAAGCTATAAGGTGAGGTTAAAGCAATAATTTCAAAGTCTAATTTTGATTTTTGAATAAAAAAACCTTTATTTCCATCTGTCATTAATGCTTTTGCAAACCTTCGATAGCTCTCTGTGGGTAGCTTATTTTTATCAAATTTATCTAAAGTGCTCTCGAAATTTTGCTCTTTTAAGAAGTCTTCAAACTTTTCAATAGATTCATATTTTAAGAACTCATGATTAGTTTCATAATTTAAAATATGAAAACCTTTATCTACAATTTGTGTTTGGATGGCCGGAAAGTTTCCATCTCTCTGGGGCAGGTTTATTACTTTATTTTTATTTTCTAAATATAAGCTTTTTTTACTGGGGTCATAATAACCAAATGGAGAACCTATAAAATTTTGGCCTATATTAATATGTATCTTCGATACTTCCTTATTGTTAAATTTAAAGTTAACTGGCTCAAGCCATAATTCATGTGCGTGTGAATTAAATTTTAAAAAGGTAATAAATAATAAGACTGCAAAAAAATAAAAAATCTGCTTTAATAAGTTAATGTTTTTTAAGATATTTATATTTTTATTATTTTTCATACAATCATCTTATGCTCATGAATTGCGTCCAGCAATTGCAAATCTCAATATTTATGAAGAAGACAATATCACAAATGCCACTTTATCAATCCGATTAAACCTTGAGGCTATTATTACAGAAGTAGACATGAATCACTCGAATACGAAAGAATCTAAAGAATCTGATAAATATGAAGGTTTAAGAAATATGAGCGCAGTTGAGTTGCTTGAAAAATTTAATTCTAAAATAATAAATCTTCAAAACAAAATTTATTTAACATCAACTAACTCTAATTAT
>JABMNQ010000088.1 GCA_013204495.1 Candidatus Pelagibacter sp. | reverse complement strand
GTTTGATGCGGGAGCTGCTGATGCAGGGGCATTTGTGTAAAATGAACCTGAGTTTGTTGATTTAGATACTTTTATTTTAGTGTCTTTTTCAGTGTATTCAATTTCAGTTAAATTAAACTCATTAAGATAATCAGTTAATTCTTTAATTATATTTTTATCTATCTTCATTTTTAATCATGTTTTGCATTGAGATTATGGCCAAAATATATCCATAGTCCCCTAGACCAAAAATACCACCAGTAGCTATATCGCTTATTAGTGATTTTTGTCTAAATTCTTCTCTTTTATATATATTTGAAATATGAAGTTCAATGATAGGTCTTTTGAAGATATCCAGAGAATCTCTTATAGCAACAGAGGTATGTGTGAATCCCGCTGCGTTAATAATTATTCCATCATATTTGCTTTTAGCATTTTGTACACACGTTACTATTTCACCTTCAATATTTGATTGGTAAAATTCTAAATTAATATTTAGTTCCTTAGCTTTGTCCAAACAGTTTTTTTTAAGCTGTTCAAATGTTATAGATCCATATTGTGATTGTTCTCTTTCACCCAATAGATTAAGGTTAGGGCCATTAATTATTATAATATTATTACTCATTCGAGACTTATACAGTATGAAAAAAATAAAAAAAATAAAAATTAAAATAAATGGTAAATTTTCCACGATAAATGAAAATTTAAGTCTGTTAATTTTTCTTAAGCAGTTAGAAATACCTTTAAAAAAAGTAGCAATTGAATTAAATCAAGAAATAATAGATAAAAAAAAATTGAATAATATCAATTTAAAAAAAAATGACAACATAGAAATAGTTCATTTTATTGGAGGAGGTTAGAGTTGACACAAGATAAATTTATAGTTGCAAAAAAAAAATTTAATTCCAGATTAATTGTTGGTACCGGGAAATATAAAAGCATGAGTGAGTGCGCAAAAGCTATAAAATTATCTGGTGCAGACATTATTACTGTTGCAGTACGTCGAGTTAATATTTCTGATAAAAAAAAACCATTGTTGATGGATTACATTGATCCAAAAAAGATTACTTATTTACCAAACACAGCAGGCTGTTTTACTTCTGAGGAGGCACTTAGAACTTTAAGACTAGCAAGAGAAATTGGTGGATGGAAGCTTGTAAAGTTAGAAGTTTTAGGTGATAAAAAAAACTTATTTCCTGACATGATAGAAACTTTAAAATCTACTGAAGTTTTAACCAAAGAGGGATTTAATGTTATGGTTTATTGCAACGACGATCCATTGATGGCACAAAGATTAGAAAATGTTGGTGCATGTGCGATTATGCCTTTGGCAGCTCCTATTGGTTCGGGTCTTGGAATACTGAACCCAACAAATATTAAAATAATAAGAAGCCAAACTAAACTCCCAGTGATAGTTGATGCAGGATTAGGGCAGGCATCCGATGCTGCTATAGCGATGGAGTTGGGCTGTGATGGTGTTCTTGCAAATACTGCTATTGCTAAAGCCAAAAAACCTTTTTTAATGTCTTTAGCTTTTAAAAATGCAGTGATAGCTGGAAGGCAATCATATTTAGCGGGACGAATAGAAAAAACTATATACGGAAGCGCATCCTCACCAAAATCTGGAATTATTTAAGCTGTTGGTTTTTTAAAAAACTTTTTTTTAAAAAAGGGTTTTTTCTTAAAAGGTTTTTTAGTATTCAAGTTTTCATAAGTTGTAATTTCTTTTTTTTGCTCTTCTAAGTTTTTTAATTTTTCAAAGTGCTCAATCGTCTCTATTGTTTTTTTACTTTTATTTTGTAAATCAATTATATATTCTGGAATAATAAGTGTATTATCTGCAATAATGTCTATTTTGATCAAGTTTTTCTCTTCGAAATATTTTAAATCTTCTATAAAATTTTTTTTCATAAAGTCTGATATTTTTTGACAAATTTTTAGTTCAACAAATTTAGCTTTAGTTAAAACAGCTTTTACCTCAACTAATTTAAGTATTTTAAGAGCAAAGGATTCATCGGTAAGTGTAATTTTCCATTTTACAGCACTTTCTCTTAGTCGCTGTCTTGACATTTCTATCAATCCAAATGTACTAATTCTTCCTATTTGTATTCTAGCTCTATCAGTTCTACATTGTTCTTTTAGTCTTCTCTCAACTAACCTTCTGTTTGCAAAGCTTAACATGTCAATAAAATCAATAATTATTAAGCCAGATAAATCTCTAATTTTTATTTGTCTTGATATCTCATCTGCTGCTTCTAGATTTGTATCTAGAGCTGTGCTTTCAACATTTTTTTGCTTTATAGAGCTACCCGAGTTTATATCAATTGAAACTAATGCTTCTGTTGGGTTGATAACCAAATATCCACCAGATTTTAATTTTACCTCTGAGTCATAAATTTGGTTTAGTTTCTCTTCGATATTTTCTTTAAAAAATAGGGGAACTTTTTCTCTGTATTTTTTTATTTTTTTAACGTGTGAAGGCATAATTAATTTCATGAAGCTTTGTGCTTTTTTATAACCTTCATTCCCTTCAATGATGATACTATTTGTACCTTCGTCATACATGTCTCTCAAAGTTCTTTTGATGATATCGCTTTCTTGATGAATTAATGAGGGCGCGATTGAATTTAGAGCAGTTTCTTTAATTTCATTCCAAGTTTTAATTAATGTTTGTAAATCATGATCTATATCATTTTTAGTTTTATTAGATCCTGCCGTCCTTACAATAAGACCCATCTCTTTTGGAATAACTATATCATTTAAAATTGTTCTAATTTTTTTTCTTTCACCAGGATGGAATATTTTACGAGATATTCCACCACCTTTCGGTGTATTGGGCATTAATACTATGTATTTACCTGCGATAGAAATAAAAGTACTTAACGCAGCACCTTTTTGCCCTCTCTCATCTTTTAATACTTGAATTAGAATTACTTGATTTGGTTTTATAACTTCTTGGATTTTATATCGTTTAGATCTGAATCTTGGCTCCGGTTTTTTCACTTCTTCAACTTGAGGTATTTCTTTAATACCTTCTTCTGTTTCCATTTCACTAGATATAGCCAATTCTTCTAATGAGTTTAATTCTATTTCCGATATAGTTTGAGCTTCTACTGGGTCATTAACATCTAAATTACCTTCATTGATATTTTTCTGCTCTTCTTTTTCACTTTCTTTTAAAAGCTCTTCTCTTTCTTTTTCTTCTTCTTCTTTAATTTTAATTAAATCACTTTGAGGAATTTGATAATAGTCAGATTGAATATCGTTAAATGATAAAAATCCATGTCTATCTCTACCAAAGTCAATGAAAGCCGCTTGCAGAGAAGGCTCTACACGACTAACTTTTCCAAGATAAATGTTATTCTTAATTAGGTTATTTTTTAGACCTTCGTATTCGTAGTCTTCAATGTTGTCGCCAGATTTAAGAACGACTCTAGTTTCATTTGGATGCGAAGCATCAATGTATAAATTTTTTTCCATATATTTTTAATTAATTGTTTCATTTTATTTAAATAATTTTAATTTTTTTTTTTAATTCTGATGCCTTAACTTTAACAAATTCTTATATATATTAAACTTAAATGCATCGAATAATTAAAAATATTATTATAATAATTTTAAGCTTTGGTCTATTGTCAGTATTCGCCATAATAGCAGTTTTATGGGCTTTTTCGAACAACTTACCAGATTTTAAATTTCTTAACAACTATAAACCAGCTATTTCAAGCAAAGTTTATTCTGGCGATGGTGAGCTGGTAAATGATTTTTCCTCAGAAAAAAGAATTTTTGTTCCCTATAAAGCAATATCTGAAAAAGTAATTAACTCCTTCTTGTCAGCAGAAGATAAAAATTTTTTCTCTCATCCTGGCGTTGATGCAAGGGGCGTACTTAGAGCTGTAGTAAATAATATATCAAATGTTGTAACATCAAAAAGATTAGAAGGGGCTTCAACTATAACACAACAAGTAGCTAAAAATTTTTTATTAACAAATGAAGTAAGCTTAAATAGAAAAATAAAAGAAGCAATTCTAGCATTTAGAATTGAGAGGGCGCTTTCAAAAGAAAGAATATTGGAACTTTATTTAAATCAAATTTATCTAGGAGAAGGAACCTATGGTGTTGCTTCTGCGAGTCTCGAATATTTTGACAAGCCAATTAGTGAATTAAATTATGATGAAGCTGCTTTATTGGCGGCATTGCCTAAAGCTCCAAGTAGATACAACCCCTATAAAAATATTGAGTTAGCAAAATTTAGAAGAGATCTTGTTTTAAAAAATCTATTAGAAAATAAATTTATAAATGAAAAAAATTATAAAGAATATATCGATAATGAAATCATTCTCAAAAAAAGAAAAAAACTTTTACTGAGGATACCAGTTATTATGTAGAAGATATTAGAAAAGATGTTGTTGATAAACTTGGTTTTGACAAGGTCTATAAACAAGGATTAAATATTAGCACTCCAATAAATTTAGATTTACAGAAAATTGCTATTAAATCTTTAAGAGAAGGATTAATGAGCTATGATAAAAGAAAAGGTTGGAGAGGCCCTGTCTCAACTAACAATCAATTAACCAATTGGAATAACAATCTAGATAAACATAGATTAGAAAAATCAATCAATTGGGATTTAGCGATAGTTAAAAAAATTGACAAGTTTTCAGTCGAAATAGAAACGGAAAAAGAAATAAGTGGAACTATCAAATATGAAAATATCTCGTGGGTTAAAAGAGAATTTAATGAAGTATTAAAAGTTGGAGATATAATTTACGTTGAAAATTTAAAAGAAAATATATTTGCGTTAAGACAACTTCCGGAAGTAAATGGTGGTATAGTAGTTATGGACCCATTTACTGGCAGAGTATTAGCTCTTAGTGGTGGTTTTAGTTTTAAAAAAAGTGAATTTAATAGAGCCACACAAGCATTAAGACAACCTGGGTCTGCATTCAAACCATTCATATATGCGTTAGCCCTTGAAAATGGATACACACCATCAACTTTAATATTAGATGCACCATTAGTTTTAGAGCAAGGATCTGATTTAAAAATGTGGAAACCAGAAAACTATGGTAAAAAATTCTATGGACCTTCAACTTTGAGAATGGGCTTAGAAAAATCTAGAAATTTAATGACAGTTAGAATTGCCCAAGATCTGGGCCTTAAAAAAATAGTTAATTTTTCAAAACAGCTAGGAATCTATGAAAATCCTAGTGAACTTTTATCAATTGCATTGGGTTCGGCTGAAACAACGCTCTTGAAATTAACCTCTGCCTACTCATCATTTGTTAATGGAGGAAAGCTTGTGAAACCAATAATGATTGACCGTATTCAAGATAGTGAAGGAAATACGATATTTAATAACGAAAAAAGAAAATGCTCAAATTGTGATCAAATATCTTTTTTAAGTGAAAATTATCCGAATATAGAAGATGAGTTTTTACAAATATTTTCCGCAGAAACGGCTTATCAAATGACATCAATATTGGAGGGTGCCGTTCAAAATGGAACAGGTAGAAATTTAAAAGATTTAAATTTAGATTTGGGTGGCAAAACTGGAACTACAAATGATAATACCGATACTTGGTTTATTGGATTTACATCAAAGCTTGCAATTGGAGTTTATGTTGGTTCTGACAATCCAAAATCATTAGGAAGGTATGAAACGGGTGCACAAACAGCTTTACCCATTTTTAAAAGTTTTGTAAAAAATGCAATAAAAAAAGAAGATGCGAGACCATTTAAAGTAGCAGATAATATTGTCATGAGAGTTATAGATCCTATTACAGGAAAAAAGCCAGACACAGACACCAAATCAACTATAATCGAAGTTTATAAAGACTTACAAACTTATAAAATACCAAATCAAGATATTAACAATAGATTAAAAAATAATAATATATTAAGATTCTATTAATGGAAAATGAATACATAAATCATAAGTTGGAAATAGAAAGAATTAATCAAAGAGTTAAGGGGTATCTTTGAAAAAAATGATATCCGTCAAAAATTAAAAAAAAATAATCAAAAAATGCTAGAAAGTGATTTCTGGCAAAATAAATCAACTTCTCAAAAAACAATTAAAGAAAAAAAATTATATGAAGATTTAATTAATTCATATGACGATACATTTAAGTCACTTATTGATTTAAATGAATTAAATGATTTGGCTATAGAGGAAAAAAATCAATCAATAATTACCGAAGTTTTAGAAAGTGTTAGAAAATTAAAAACATTAGCAAAGCAAAACGAGACAAAGTGCTTTCTATCAAATGAAACTGATAGCTTAGATTGCTATATAGAAATTCATGCTGGTGCTGGTGGTACTGAGAGTCAGGATTGGGCAGAAATGCTTAGAAGAATGTATTTAAAATGGTCTGATATAAGGGGTTTTAAATCTGAATTAATAAGTGAGCATAAAGGAGATGAAGCAGGAATAAAATCATCTACCATAAAAATTCAAGGAGACTATGTTTTTGGATGGTTAAAATCCGAGTCAGGAATTCACAGATTGGTAAGAATTTCTCCATTTGATTCTGGCGCAAGAAGGCACACCAGTTTTGCTAGTGTATGGATATATCCTGTTGTAGATGAAAATATTGACATTGAGATTATTGAAAAAGATTTAAGGATAGACACCTATAGATCTAGTGGAGCAGGTGGACAACATGTTAATACAACAGATAGTGCCGTTAGAATTACTCACATGCCTTCAAAGATTGTTGTACAATGTCAAAATGAGAGATCTCAACATAAAAATAAAGAAACTTGTATGAATATGCTTAAGGCAAGACTTTATGATTTTGAGATGAAGAAGAGAGAAAAAGAAAGTCAAACTGTAGAGTCTTCCAAGTCAGAAATAGGTTGGGGGCATCAAATCAGGTCTTATGTTTTACACCCCTATAGAATGGTGAAGGATAATAGGACTAGTTTTGAAAGCTCTAATCCTGACAAGGTATTAGACGGAGAAATTGACGACTTTCTAGAGAGTTCATTGTATAAAGTTAAATGATCAAAGGATTAATTAAATTTCTCTTAACCGTTGTTTTGCTTTTAATTCTAGCAATAATTTATTTAAGCGTTGTTGGAATAAATACAGATAAATTTAATAATCAAATTAATAAAAGTATTTTAGAAATTAATAATAAAGTTAATCTTAAATTAAGTAATGTTACTTATTTACTAAATCCGTATAATTTTAGCATAAATGTTACAACTAAAAACACACAAATATTAATTGAAGACAGTAAGATTGATATAAACAACATTAAAACAAATGTATCTTTAAAATCTTTAATTAATGATCAATTTTCTATTGATGATGTGCAAATTTCTACAGCAGAAGTTAAAATTAATGATTTAATCTTCTTAATAAGAGCGTTTTATAACACACCTCAATTATTCATTCTAAATACAATTATTAAAGAGGGTGTTATAGCGGTTGATACTAATATAAATTTTGATAATCAAGGAAAAGTAAAAGATAACTATCAGATTAAAGGATTTGTTAAAAATACAAGATTAAATTTATTAAATAAATCAAGTGTTAAAGATACAAATTTTTCATTTGATATAACTAGAGACAAATACTCATTAAGCAAAATAAGTGCTATATTTAATGAAATTAAATTTAATTCACCTTTAACCAAAATTGAAAAAAAAAAAGATTTATATTTAATTGAAGGAACCTTACTAAACAAAAATCAAAAGTTAGAAAGCAAAGATCTAAAACAAATATTTGGAAATTTAATTAATTATCCTGATATCAAAAAAATTGAATTTAGTTCCAAAAATGATTTTTCATTTACAATTAATAAAAAATTAAAATTTAATGATCTCAAAGTAAAAACTACTATCGACTTAGATCAGCTAACAATCCTAGAAAAACGTATAAATTTAAAACCTTATTTTCTAAATGCAACGGAAGAGATAAAATTTGAGAAACAAAAAATTAAAATTAATTATAACAAAGATAAATTAACCATTAATGGCAATGGAGATATATTTTTAACAGATAAAATTGAGCAATTATCTTATGAGATTATTAAAAATAATAATCAATTTTTATTTAACACTAAATTCAATATTAAAAACAATCCTTTAACCCTAAAATTTTTAGAGTATGAAAAAAAAGAGGGTATTAATTCAACAATTTCAATAAATGGAGATTTAAAAAAGAATGGTTCAATGAATTTTAAATCTATCTCATTAGAGGAAGGTAAAAATAAGATCTTAATAAATAATTTAGAACTTAGTCCAACTTTTAAAATTGTTGATATTGATTCAGCTAACGTTGATTATAAAAATAACAAAAACATTATTAATAAAATAAGCTTAAAGAAGGATAATTCTAATTTCTTTTTAGAGGGTGATAGTCTTGATCTTGCAAAATTAATAGATGACATTATGGACAGTGAAGATGAAAATTCTTCTATTTTTCAGAAACTAAATACTAGAGTTAATATTGAAATTAAAAAAACTTACATCGACGAAATTAATTATTTAAATAATTTAACGGGATATATCAACTTTAAAAATAATAAGATTAATAATCTTAAACTCGATTCACTTTTTCCAAATAATAAAAAAATTAACCTACAAATTGATACCAATGAAGCAATGGAGACCACTACAAGATTGTTAACTGATTATCCAAAAACATTAATTAAAAGATATAAGTTTATAAAAGGTTTTGAAGAAGGGTACTTGGATTTTAATTCCATTAAAAAAGATAACGTATCTAATTCAGTATTGATTATTAATAACTTCAAAGTTCAAGAAGTACCCGTTTTGGCTAAACTTTTAAGTCTAGCCTCGCTCCAGGGTATTGCAGATATACTAACGGGTGAGGGGATTAGATTTACTGACCTAGAAATGAGATTTTCAAATCAAAAGGGCCTCACTACAATTGATGAAATGTATGCTATTGGGCCAGCAGTTTCTATACTGATGGATGGCTATATAGATGCAAAAAAATTAGTTAGTTTACGAGGAACTCTGGTTCCAGCCACAACCATAAACAGGGCTATTGCATCAATACCTTTTTTAGGTGACCTTTTGATTGGAGACAAGACAGGAGAAGGTGTATTTGGAGTTAGCTTTAAAATTAAAGGATCATCAAAAGACTTATCAACAACTGTAAACCCAATTAAAACTTTAACACCTAGATTTATTACAAGAACGTTAGAAAAAATAAAAAAAAATTAGATTAATTCAACTTTAATATGTTTTTTTTTACCCAAGGAAAGTTTGATTAGGTTGTCTTTAAATAAAGATTTGGTAATAAGTAATTTTTCATCAGAAATAGTTTGACCATTTATTTTAATGCCACTTCCTCTTATTAATCTTCTAATTTCACTTTTAGATGTCTCCAGTTTAGACATAACAATTAAATCTATAATATTAACTTGATCAACTAACATTTTCTCTTGAATTTCAATTGATGGTAAATTATCTCCCAGTGCATTATCCTCAAAAGTTTGTTTGGCTGTTTCTTGAGATATCTTGGCTTCTTCTTCACCATGCAACATTGTTGTAGTTCCATTTGCTAATAAAATTTTTAATTCATTAATATCTTTATCTTTAATCTTCTCAATTTCCTCTATTGAAATATCTGTAAAAAATTTTAAAAATTTTAAAACATCTCGGTCATCAATATTTCTCCAAAATTGCCAATAATCATAAGGCGAAAGAAATCTTTTATCTAGCCAAACCGCACCAAATTCTGTTTTTCCCATTTTGGCACCAGATGCTAATGTTATTAAAGGTGTCGTTAGCCCATAGACATGATTATTAGAGTATCGTTTAATCAGCTCTACTCCATTAACAATATTTCCCCATTGGTCAGAACCACCAATTTGTAACATACAATTTTCTTTTTTATTTAATTCAAGAAAATCATATGCTTGCAAAATCATATAATTGAATTCCATATAACTTAAAGATTGCTCTCTCTCTAGTCTAGTTTTTACACTATCAAAACTTAACATTTTATTTATTGTAAAATGTTTTCCAATATCTCTTAAAAAGGAAATGTAATTTAAATTTTTTAACCAAGAGTAGTTATTTACAAATATAGGTTTTGTATTGGGATCCTTATCATCTAAAAAATTTTTTAAAATTCTCTCAATACTGTTGATATTTTTTTCAATTTCATCTTCTGATAAAATAGTTCTAGTTTTGTCTTTTCCTGAAGGGTCACCAATTCTAGTTGTTCCACCACCTAATAATACTATAGGACGGTGACCATGTTTTTGTAATAATCTAAGACACATGATTTGAAGTAAGCTTCCAACATGAAGACTTTCAGCCGTACAATCAAAACCTATATAAGCGTTAATTTTTTTTTTATCTAATAATTGGGATAAATTTTCCTCACCTGTACACTGATAAAAAAAACCTCTATCTCTAAATTCTTTTAAAAAATTATTCATAAATATGCTATCAAGAATATACAATATTTATTAAAAAAATAAGAATGGAAAAAATTTACACCTCCTTAGGCTTGATGAGTGGCACATCTATGGATGGTGTTGACGCATCAATTATTAGATCTAACGGTGAAAACGAATACGAATCAATTTTTGATGAATATTTTGAATATGAAGAGGGGTTATATAAAGATTTAGTAAGCCTTAGGAATAAAATTAACACTGCTAATGATATAATTGTTAATTCAAAACTAATAAATGATGTTGAAAGAAAAATAACGTTATTTCATGGGAAAATTTGCAATAAAATTATTCACGAAAATACTAATGAAATAGATTTAATTGGTTTTCATGGACAAACTATATTTCATGATGGGAACAAAAAATTTTCCAAACAATTGGGTGATGGATCTTTGTTATCAAGCCTTTTAAAAAAAGATGTAATTTATAACTTTAGAGCCAATGATATTATAAATGGGGGCCAAGGAGCCCCTTTAGCACCAATTTTTCATAACTTACTCATAAATAAAGTTAAAATGAAATTACCTGTTTGTGTTCTAAATATTGGAGGCATCGCAAATATCACAATTATTAAATCAAATAAAAATGAAGATTTAAAAAGTTATGATATAGGGCCAGGTAATTGCCTGTTAGATGAATGGGTTAGAAAACATACTAATGATAGATATGACAATAATGGCAAAGCAGCAAGTGTGGGAAAAATAGATGAAATTATTTTAAATAAAGCTATAGAAAATTTTGACAATATTAAAACAGGTAACAATCTTTCATTTGATATTAAGGACTTTGATCTCGGTTTTGTAAGAGGCCTGTCATATGTAGATGGACTTTCAACATTAACTAAATTTACTAGCGAAATAATTTATCAATCAATATTTAAAGCAACTAAAATTAATCAAAATGATAAAATAAATATATTGGTTTGTGGTGGGGGTAGAAAAAACCTAACTTTAATGGAAAACATTAAAAAAAGATTACCTAGTAATATTTGTTTAAATTTAATTGATGATTTTAATGTTAATGGTGATTTTATAGAGTCCCAAGCCTTTGCTTATCTTGCAATTAGATCTCTACTTAAAAAAATGATTTCATTTACCGGCACCACAAATGTGAAAAAACCTTGTACTGGTGGAATTTTAGTTAAAAATTATTAAGTTTAAAATAAAGCAGATTCTTTTTTAATGTATTTATCCAAACTTTTTGCCAAAACATCTTCTGTTTTAGTAAAAAAATGATTGGCATCACTTATAGCCTGAAAGTCAACTTTAATCCCTTTTTGAGAGTTCAACTTTTTATTTAAATCTGCAATATGTTCTAGTGAAACTAGTTCGTCTTTTTTTCCATAAATCATTAAACCAGATGTAGGGCAAGGTGATAAAAATGAAAAATCGTATACATTTGGTTGAGGTGATATTGCGATAAATCTATTTATCTCTGGTCTTCTCATTAATAATTGCATTGCTATTAGCGATCCAAAAGAAAATCCAGAAACCCAACATTGTGAATTGTCAAAATTTTCTCTCTCTAGCCAATCTAAAGCTGCTGCTGCATCAGCTAATTCTCCTTGACCATTATCAAATTCGCCATCACTTTTTCCAACACCTCTAAAATTAATTCTACAAACTGAAAATTCATTTTCCATAAACGCATGGAATGTATCAACTACAACTTTATTATTCATCGTTCCACCATATTGAGGGTGTGGTTGAAGAACCAATGCAATTGGTGATGTAGTTTTATTACTTTTGTAATATTTTGCTTCCAATCTTCCTTCAGAACCAGGTATAAAAACTTCTACTATTTTGTTATCCATAAATGTTTGATAATTGTTAAAAAAAAATTACATTTACCATAACTACGCGACAATATGTTAAGTTTTTTAAGGATTCTATACTTGACTAAAATAGTCAAGTATATATAAAAAACCTTATAAAATATAGTAAATATGAAACTTACATCAAAAGGTAGATATGCAGTCATGGCTTTAGCGGATTTAGCTAAATTTAATAGCACTAACCCTGTTTCTTTGAGGGATATATCTTTAAGGCAAGGGATATCTTTAGATTTCTTAGAACAGATATTTTTACAACTTAAAAAACATGAAATAGTCATAAGCATCAGAGGAACTAATGGTGGCTATATTTTAAATAAAGAGCCAGTAGATATTAAGATAGCAAATATATTAAATGCAGTTGATGAGGAAGTTAAAACTGTTCAATGCAAAAAAGAGTCAAAAAAAAGCTGCAACGGTAAAACTGCAAAGTGTATTACACATAATTTATGGGATGAATTACAAAATCATATTAATGATTTTTTTGAAAATAAAAATTTAAGAGACTTAATTGTTAATAACCCTGAAAGTAGAATTTAAAAATGGACGCTAGAGAAAAAGAAATAGAAAAATTAAAAGATTATAAGTATGGTTTTTCAACTGATATAGAAAACATACGTGCCCCAAAAGGATTGAATGAAGAGGTTATAAAATTTATTTCAAAAATTAAAAAAGAACCTCAGTGGATGCTGGAATGGAGATTAAAAGCATTTGAAAGATTGAAACAAT
>JABMNQ010000087.1 GCA_013204495.1 Candidatus Pelagibacter sp. | reverse complement strand
TGTTTGTACTTTAGAGGAAATAGCAAGTAAGGCTGTTCCAGATACTACTGCTAAAAATGATTTTATCAAGTTAAAATTATTTGAAAGACTAATTGATTGCATTTAATGATAGTACTATTTTAAAATAAATTAATCTAGTTTTTTATTAGTCGTAGAAAAACATCTTCTAAATCACCATCATCAGTGGATATATCTATAATTTTGACGTTATTCTTCTTAATTAAATTAATTAATTCTTCAATATTAACTTTGCTTTTTTCATAAGAAACACAAACTTCATTGTCTAATTTTGATATTATTTTTAGAGACTCTAAATCATCTTCTTTAATATCAATATTTTTATCAGTTTTAAAAGTTACTTTTTTAGTTTGAATTCTATTTAAAAGGTTTTTAGTGCTATCTAAAGCTACAATATTCCCTTTATTAAGAATAGCTATTCGGTCACACATTTTCTCTGCCTCCTCGAGGTAATGTGTTGTCAAAATAATTGTAACGCCAAGCTCATTAAGCAACCTTACATTTTTCCATAAATTTTGCCTAAGCTCCACATCAACTCCTGCGGTAGGCTCATCAAGAAAAATTATTGGAGGCTGATGAACTAGTGCCTTAGCCATTAATAACCTTCTCTTCATTCCACCAGATAAACTTCTGGCGTAACTATTGGCTTGCTTTTCTAAAGAGACTAAATTTAAGATAGTATCTGTAATTCTATCTTTTTCTTTAATTCCATAGAGACCAGCTTGTAGTTCTAGTAATTTTCTTGGACTAAAAAATGGATCTAGATTAACTTCCTGGGGAACTATTCCAACGGAAGCTCTAACCTGTCTTGGATTTTTATCTAAATCAAAACCCCATACATTTACTTGTCCTGCTGTTTTTATCACCGTTCCAGCTAAAATATTTATAAAAGTTGTTTTACCAGCACCATTTGGACCAAGAAGACCAAATATCTCTCCTTCTTTCACGTCTAAGTTTAAATTATTCAAAGCATGAGTTTCTCCATCTTGCTTGTTAGAATAAATTTTTTTTAGATTTTTAACAGAAAGTATATTTTTTTTGTCCATGTGCGTTAATACATTTATAATATTTAAAATAATTAAGATAACATTATTTAAATGGATAAAATAAAAAAAACAGATCATTTTTATTTAATTGATGGTTCTGGTTATATCTTCAGAGCTTATTATGCACTTCCACCCTTAACTAGAAAAAGTGATGGGCTACCTGTAGGAGCGGTAAGTGGGTTTTGTAGTATGTTATTTAAATTATTAGAAGATTCAAAATCTAATGAAAATTTACAAAAGCCAACGCATTTTGCTGTAATTTTTGATGCTGCGAGAAAGACTTTTAGAAATGAAATCTTTTCAGATTATAAAGCAAACAGATCAGAAGCACCTGATGATTTAGCTCCACAATTTGAGTATATAAGAAAAGCAGTTGTAGCATTTAATTTACCATCTGTTGATCTTCCAAACTATGAAGCGGATGATTTGATAGCAACTTATGCAGAGCAAATTTTAGCAAAAGGAGCGAAGGTGACAATAGTTTCCTCAGATAAGGATCTGATGCAACTATATAGAAAAGATGTTCGTTTGTTTGACCCAATGAAAAACAAATTTATTACAAACGAGGATATAATAAATAAATTTGGTGTGGAGCCAAAAAAAGTAATTGATGTTCAGTCATTAGCTGGGGATAGTAGTGACAACATTCCTGGGGTTCCAGGTATAGGTGTAAAAACTGCAGCAGAACTCATTAATAAGTATGGGACACTTGAAAAGTTATTAGATAACGCTCATGAGATAAAACAAAATAAACGAAGAGAAACACTTATAGAAAATAAGGATAAAGCAATAATTAGTAAAAGATTAGTGACACTAATGAAAGATGCTCCAGTTGAAAGGAAAATAGAAGAATTTCAATTAAAGGAAATTGATAAAGATAAGTTATATAAATTTCTAAGAGAAATGGAGTTTAATAGACTTCTTAGTTCTGTTATTTCTGCATATGGTGAACCTAAGCTAGAAATTACTAAAACAGAAAACTTTCCCAAAGAAAAACAGCAAAATATAAATAAGAAAAATTATCACTTAATTAGCAATGAAAAAGAAATAGATGAATGGATCAGCGAAGCCGAAGAAGCTGGTGAATTAGCAATTAATACAGAAACAAGTTCACTAGACGCACATCAAGCAGATCTAGTGGGCATCTCGCTAAGTACCAGGATTGGCAAAGCTTGTTACATCCCGATAGGTCACAAATTTGATGGATGCTTAGATAAAGATAATGTAATTAAAAAATTAAAACCACTCCTAGAAGATAAGAGTGTAAAAAAAATAGGCCAAAATATCAAATTTGATTTTATTATCTTATATAAACAAGGAATAAATATGAATTCGATGGAAGACACGATGTTAATGTCCTATGTGCTTGATGCAGGGAAAAACCGACATAACATGGATACGTTATCCGAAATTCATTTACAGCACAAAACAATTTCATTTAAGGAAATAGTTGGAACTGGAAAAAAAGAAATAAATTTTAGTGATGTTGAGCTAGATAAAGCAATGGAATACGCCGCTGAAGATGCGGATATCACTTACAGGTTATACAAAATGTTTAGCAAAAATCTCAAATTAGAAAAATTAACTAATATTTATGAAATATTTGAAAAGCCATTAATTAAAATATTAGCCTTTATGGAAATTGAGGGGATAAAAGTTGATAATAAATTTTTAAAAGTATTATCTGAAAAATTTGAGAAAAAAATTATTAAATTAGAAAAAGAAGTTTTTAAAATTTCAAAAAAAGAATTTAATATTGCATCACCTAAACAATTAGGGGAAATAATTTATAATGAATTAAAGATAGCGGCGCTCAAAAAAACTAAAAAAGGAAGCTTTGCAACAAATGCAGGTGTCCTTGAGGATTTAGCATTTAAAGGGCACAAATTTCCGCAATTAGTTTTAGATTGGCGACAAGTATCAAAACTGAAAAATACGTATTCAGATGCTTTACCAGGACATATTAATCCTTCTACAAAGAGAGTTCATACTTCATTTTTGTTAGCAGCTACAACTACTGGAAGACTTGCTTCTAGTGATCCAAATTTACAAAATATTCCCATCAAGTCGGAGGATGGCAAAGATATAAGGAAAGCTTTTATATCCGAAAAAGGGTTTACGTTAATCTCGGCCGATTATAATCAAATCGAAATGAGAATTTTAGCTGATTTAGCTGATGTTAAAGAGTTAAAAAAAGCATTTAAAAATAACGAAGATGTTCACTCACTTACAGCGAGTCAAGTATTTAACGTAGATATTAAAAAGGTTGATTCAGATATGAGACGAAAAGCTAAAGCAATAAATTTTGGTATAATTTATGGAATTTCACAATATGGACTCGCCAAACAAATCAACGTTTCTAATCATGAAGCAAATGAATTTCTCGAAGCATATTTTGTCAAGTTTCCAGAAATAAAAATTTATATGGATGACACTATTAAATTTTGCAGAAAAAGTGGATATGTGAATAACATTTTTGGAAGAAGATCTCATTTCAATGGGATCAATGATAAGAATTTTAATGTTAGAAATTTTCAAGAAAGAGCAGCAATTAATGCTCCAATACAAGGTTCTGCTTCAGAAATTATGAGACTTGCAATGATTAGACTTGATAAGAAATTTAAAGATATAAAAAATAATAAATCCAAAATATTACTACAAATTCATGATGAGTTAATTTTTGAAGTTCCAGAAAAAGAAGTCGAAAATATAACTAAGATTATCAAAGAAGAGATGACAAGCGTTACAGAAAGTGACTTGCATACATTTTCAACACCTTTAACTATAGATGTGAATACGGGTGATAATTGGGGAATACTTCACTAATTAATGAGTATTGCCTAAATTAGAACAATTTAGTATTTTTAAAGTAGATTATGCAAACACAAACAATTGCTTTAATTGATGATGACCGAAACATACTCACAAGCATAAGTATTGCTCTTGAAAAAGAGGGATTTAAAGTTCAAACTTATATTGACGGCGAGAGTGCTTTAATTGGCTTAACTAGAACGCCACCAGATTTAGCCGTTATTGATATTAAAATGCCAAAAATGGATGGTGAAGAACTTTTAAAAAAACTAAGAAAAAAAACTTCTTTACCAGTAATTTTTTTAACATCAAAAGATGATGAGATAGATGAATTATTAGGGCTAAAACTAGGAGCGGATGATTTTATAAAAAAATCAGGAGGTTTTTCCATAAAAGTTTTAATTGAAAGAATAAGAGTTCAACTTAGAAAAAAAGATCTTAATATTAATCTTGAAGAGACTAAAAGTATTATTTCACATGGAAAACTTAAACTTGACCCGTCACAACTTGAATGTGAATGGGATGGAAAACAATTACCAGATAAACTTACAACAACAGAATTTTTAATAGTTAAAGAGCTAGCTAAAAGACCGGGAATAATTAAAGAGCGTGCACAATTAATGGATATTGCCTATAGAGAAGATACCGATATAGAAGATAGAACTATAGATAGTCATGTTAAAAGAATTAGAAAAAAATTTAAAAAGGTTGATCCTGATTTTACTGCAATAGAAACAAGATATGGCAGTGGATACAGATGGAACGTTAGTTAATGTTCAGTGATTTTCTAAAAAGTTTATCTATTTTAAAAAAATTTTTATTTATTAATTTAATAATTTTTTTAATTATTGGAAGTTTTGCATTTTTATATATTAGTAATGTTAAACCTAACTTAATAAAAAATAAAACCAGCAAACATATTCAGATAATAGATAATACTATTGAGCATATTTTACGATTAAATATAAAATTTGAAGAAGAGGATATTAGAAGATTTTTATTTTCAACAAGGTTTTTGTTCCAAAATTTAGATAGAGTTATTTTATTTGATAATCAATTTAACTTAGTTGGAGATACCGACACATTAGATTTAGATCCAAGATCTTTTTCAAATAGACTAGATATAGTTCAGTTAGAAATTTTAAATGAAGAAATAAGCAATAAAATAATTGAAACTAAAAATATAAATAAAGAAAAAACTGTTTCCTTAAAAGATATTCTAACAAATTATTCATGGTCAAAAGATTACGGAAAACCGTTTACTTTTATACAAGAAGGATATGATCAATTTTTATTAACAACAGTAAAAAATGTAACATTGGAAGGTGTGAATATTGGTTATTTAGCAATTTCAGAAAATGCAAATGATGTAAAATCAGCAATTGATGAAAGAAAAACATTTATTTTAAGAACAGCAATTTTTATTGTTATAGTCATCTTCATATTTTCCTTTGTTTTAAATAGATATTTCCTAAAACCTATAAAAAGTTTAGTGGAATACACAAAGATAATTAAGGAAAAGAGTAGAAAAAAAACAAATATAAACGAACTAAAGGGAAGAAATGATGAGCTAGGAACCTTATCAAATTCCTTAGAGGATATGACGAATGAACTTCAAAAGAGAATTTCTCACGCAGAAAATTTTTCAACGGATTTAGTTCATGAAATAAGAAACCCCCTAACATCATTAAAAAGTGCATCCGAAATATTACACGAGACTGATGATCAATCCCAAAGGAAAAAGCTAATCAATATTCTTAATCATGATGTTCAAAGGATTGAAAGATTAATTACTGATTATTCTCAGATGTTAAAAGATGAAGTTGCCCTGAGTAAAGAAAAAATGAAACGAATTAATCTTAAATTAATTATAAGATCAGTAGTTGATGATTTTAATAGTATCTACGAAACTAAAAGAGGCATCAAAATAATTCTAAACGATTTAAGTAATCAGGAGGAATATTTTATTAATGGAATAGAAAATAGAATAGAACAGATTATTGCAAATTTACTTGATAACTCCATTTCATTTAGTGATGATAATAAAAAGATTTTAGTTGAAGTATCCAAGGATGATAAAAACAATATTATTTTAAGAGTTATTGATGAAGGCAAGGGGCTTAAAGAATCAAATACAAAAAAAATATTTGATAGATTTTATAGTAATAGACCAGATAACTTCGGTGAACATTCAGGTTTAGGTTTAAATATTGTAAAAAATCTTGTTGATTTACATGGCGCTACTATCAGTGCTGCTAATAATACCGGACAAAAAGGAGCCAATGTAGAAATTATATTTCCTAAAAGCCAAACATAAGTTGATTAATCAAATTTTTATTGCTAGAAAACTGACCAATGGAAGATTTTAAAGTAAAAGACATATCCCAAGCAGAATTTGGAAGAAAAGAAATTTCTATAGCAGAAAGTGAAATGCCAGGATTAATGGCATTGAGAGAAGAGTATGAAGGAAAAGCCCCCTTAAAGGGTGCTAAAATTTTAGGTTGTCTTCATATGACAATTCAAACAGCTGTTCTAATTGAAACATTGGTAGAGCTTGGAGCTGAGGTAAGATGGTCTTCATGTAATATTTTTTCAACACAAGATCATGCAGCGGCAGCTATAGCGCATGCAGGCATTCCAGTTTTTGCCTGGAAGGGCGAAACAGAAGAAGAATATTTGTGGTGCATAAAACAAACCATTGAAGGAAAAAAAGATTGGAAGGTAAACATGTTATTAGATGACGGTGGTGATTTAACTGCAATCATGCATAACGATTACAAGGATTTATTGAAACAAATAAAAGGTGTTTCAGAGGAAACAACAACGGGTGTTAAAGCATTAAATAAAATGGAAAAAGAGGGCTCTTTAATGATTCCAGCAATTAATGTTAATGACTCAGTTACAAAATCAAAATTTGATAATCTATATGGATGCAGAGAAAGCTTGGTTGACGGAATTAGAAGAGCAACTGATGTTATGATGTCAGGGAAGGTTGCCATTGTTGCAGGTTTTGGTGACGTTGGAAAAGGTAGTGCGGCATCATTAAGAAATAGCGGTGCAAGGGTAATGGTTACAGAGGCAGACCCGATTTGTGCACTTCAGGCAGCAATGGAAGGATATGAAGTAGTTTTAATGGATGAGGCAATAGATAAGGCGGACATCGTTGTAACAGCCACTGGAAATAAAGATATCGTTACAGCAGACCATATGAGAAAAATGAAAGATAGAGCAATATTATGTAACATCGGACACTTCGATAATGAAATTCAAGTTGATGCGTTAAAAAACTACAAATGGACAGAAATTAAGCCAGAAGTTGATGAGATTGAGTTAGTTGATGGTAAGAGAATAATACTACTAGCAAAAGGAAGATTGGTTAACTTAGGTTGCGCAACAGGACATCCAAGTTTTGTAATGAGT
>JABMNQ010000086.1 GCA_013204495.1 Candidatus Pelagibacter sp. | reverse complement strand
GTTCCATTCTTGGCTGTTGTCTATTTTGAACATATCCGTTCACCATATTATAGCTCTTACCAAGTTTTTCAGCCAACCAAGTCTGCTTAATTCCTTTTTCATCAAGAACTTCTTTTATTCGGTTCATTTCCGTCTAAATTTATCCAGCCAAGATAATATTTAATTTATAAATATCTCGTAATTCAATATAAAAAGAGTTCGAATTATTATCGTCCTACGAGCGTAGGGTGATTTTAGCTCTTTTGGTTTTTCAGGGTTGGCAAAGAGCGTTGGCAAAAACCAAATGTGCTAAAATGTGCGGTTGGCTTTTTTTTGCATGAAACACAACGTGTTTGTGTATGGCTTGTTGCGGGAAAACCAACGAGGTTTTTCAGCCGTAAACCAAATATAGTAAATTGCAGTGATTTCCAACAAAGAATTCAGCCGCAATGAGTTATACACGGTGTTAGGCACTGGCTACTTTTAGTTTTTCCATTACTGTTTTTTCTCGTTCTGATAATTCAATGAATATTTCAGAAGCTTGATTTACATATTTAATATCTTCTGTTTCTCCTGTTTTAATGAATAAATCAGCAACATCTTTCCATAATTTTGAAATTTTATTGTACTCTTCACTTGCTTCAATTAATTCATTAGATTTAATCAGCTCTCCACTTTCTTTAAGAAAATCACGATAAATGTTTCTAAACAAAGAACCACCTGTTCCTCCTTTTTCCATTAAAGACGCTGAAGTTTGAAAATCCTTTTTTATATCCTTGCTTGTTTTAAACCAATTTTTAATTTCTGTGCTAGTTTTATATATTCCCTTGTATCCAATATTCTTTATGGGAGGATTTAAAAAATCATTAGCATTATTGTGAATTGCTCTTTTAATCACCTTTTTTAACTCAGGGAGTTCACCATTTTTAGAAATAGTGTAAGAAAGATTTTTAGAGGACATTGGACCTCTTTCGTTTCTAGCTAATTCTAAATTTTTTAATGTGGATCTTGCATCTCTACCTTGTTGATTGGTATCGTTTAAATAGGCTAATTGGTCATCATAGCCATAGATGGAAGCATAATGACCTGCAAAATGAATTTTTGTTGTAAAATATTCTAAATGATAACAATCAAGTTTCAAGCCGACCGCTTTTCCTTGTTCTAAATTTTCCTGAATATTTTTCCAAGCTTTTTTTATAGATGAAGTTTCTTTTACCTCTAAAGTCAAATTGAGGTTTCTACAAATGTTTTCTGTTAATGCATCAGGTTTAATTCTACCTCCAATAAACGGGAAGTCCATAATTTTCATATTCCAAAAAATATAACCCAAACCCTCTCCAAGTCCGAATAGCATAGGTTCTGAAAGATTAATGTCAAGTTGATATAGTAAACTTCCAGTTGTTGTAGTTTCACAATGTTGCCCTTTAAATGCTTTAAAATCTTTAATTATCATATTATTTATTGTTTGTTTTTTACAAAATTACGTTTGGGTTATGACAACCCTATGTCAACTTTGTTTGATATTTTTCAATAAAATATTTAGTGAGGTCAAAATCAGTGATATCTTCAAATTCATTATTGGTCAATTGATAATCTGTTATCCTGTCGAGTCTGAATTCTCGATATTCTTTTTTCTTGTTACAATAAGCAACAAGAACCCAAGCTGTATTTGAAAAATATACACCTAAAGGGTTAACGGTTCGTTCAGTTATTTCATCTTTTTGGATGGAATGATACGTAATGTCAACCATTATGTTTTTAGTAATCGCATTTTTTAAATCAGATAGTGAATCACTTTCAAATGGTGTTTTTAGATAAGAAGGAGCTACTCTTTTTTCTAGTTTTTCGTAGTTATCTTTTTGAAAATCTTTTAGAACAGATTTTATTTTAAAAAGTAATGAAGAAAAATCATTCTGGAGTGAATTGTCTCCTTGGTTTTGTATTAATTTTTCTGCAATTACTAATGTATTTACTTCTTTTTCATTGAGCATAATGGGAGGTAAGTTATATCCACTTACTAAGAAGTAACCTGTCCCATTTTCAGAGCCTATTGGAACTCCTGCATTTTGGAGAGTCTTTATGTCTCTATAAACAGTTCTTAAACTTATTTCAAACCTATTCGCTATTTCTTTTGCTACAATAACTTTTTTAGATTGCAATTGAATTAATATTGATGTCAATCGTGTCAATCTATCCATTTATCTGTATGTTTTTTTCGCTTGTGCCTAACGGTTTGGCTATGCGCAGTGTCCCGAAGGGCATTGCGTATAGGTGTTGTTGTGCCCCGTTTTT
>JABMNQ010000085.1 GCA_013204495.1 Candidatus Pelagibacter sp. | reverse complement strand
GAAATCTCAGTAGCCTCTGGTGTTGTAATAGATAGTAATGCGAAACATGAATTTGACGAAAATTATATTAAAGCTAAAGCGCTTATGGATCTTTATAAATGATTTATATTATTGATCACCAAGACTCTTTTACTCACAATGTGGTTCATCAATTTGAAGAATTTGATGAAGTAGTGTGTACAAACTTTAACAAGATTAACAAAAATAAATTGAATAAAGCTGAAGTTATTGTTTTTTCACCAGGCCATGGTGCGCCAAAAGACTACCCATTAAGCTCAAAAATTTATAAACAATTTAAAGGTCAGAAAAAAATTATTGGTATTTGTTTGGGATTTCAGCAAATTCTATATTGTGAAAATGCTAAAATTATTGAACAAAAGAAGATTTATCATGGTTATCAATCGAAAATAACAGTTACTAGCAGCAACTCTCTTTTTAAAAAAAATAGTAAATTTGACGTTGGTAGATACCATTCTTTAAAATTACAAGAACCTTTCGTTGCAAAAAATTTTGAAATTACAATGAGGTGTGCTATCTCGAAGGTTGCAATGGCATTCGAAAATAATAAAGATAAAATATATGGCTTTCAATTTCACCCAGAATCTTTTTTAACTACTAATGGTAACTTACTTATTAAAAAAATCTTATCAGCATAAAACACTCAAAGAAATTAATTTTAAAGATCTTTGGGGGGATAAAGGTGTGTTCACTACAATGTGGATATTTGGTAAGCCTGCTAAAATACTTTTTTTTAAAAATCACCTTAAAAATTTAATTAAATCTTTAAAAATTTATAAGTTAAATAAACGAAATATTGAAAAGGATATTCTTAAATTAATTAAGTTAAATATTATTAAAGGCAAATCATATAATCACCTTCTTAGAGTGGCTATAAATAATAAAATGATCTCTATTTCAATGAGAGATAGAAAAACTTCTAAGTTAAAATTTAATTTAAAATTAATTAACTACAAAAGACCCGAACCAGAGTTTAAAAATCTTAAGTATCAATTTATATTAAAACACTTGTCTAAAATGGATAATACCATTTCTGATGTAGGGTTGCGTTATAAAAATAAAATATTAGAAAGCGGAACTTCAAATATACTTTTTGTTAAGGGTGATAAAATATATTCTCCAGAAAAAAATGTATACAAAGGTGTTACTTATAATTTTTTTGAAAAAAAGTTAGGCACAATTATTAATAAAGATATTCTTGTTAATTCATTAGGTGAATATGATGAAATCTTACTTATCGGATCGGGTAAAGGTATTGCATCTATTGAGACGATTAAAGATATTAAATGGAAAAGAAAAAGTTTAAAGTTTTATAAGATATTATTTAATCTTTATAAAAAAGAAATTTCAAATTGTTTAATCTATAGATAAATTTATGATAGACCCAAATAATCCATGCTTATTTTGCAACATTAAAGAGAGTGGTTTGGCCAATCAAAACAAATTAGCCTATGCTAGCTATGATACTTATCCAGTTTCAGATTTACATTGTCTAATTATACCGAAGAGGCATGTTAAAGATTATTTTGATTTAACAGATGAGGAAGTTATTGCTTGCAATGAGCTTATTAAGTTAATTAAAAAAGAGATTGAATTAAAAGATCCTTCTGTAGAAGGATTTAATCTAGGCACAAATACCGGACAGACCGCGGGTCAATCCATTTTACATTGTCATATTCACATAATACCAAGAAGAAAAGGTGATGTAGACAATCCACAGGGTGGCATAAGGTCGGTTATTCCTCAAAAACAACACTATAAAAGAAAATCATAAGCTGTGCATAAGTGAGAAAATATCTCATATAAAATGGTTGATCTATTATTTCAACTATACTAAAAAATCATCATTAAATCAGATTCTAATTAAAGGTAGCAGTAAACTATGATGTCAATTAACCCATTTTCTATTTTAGCAGAAACTGTATCTCCATTAACTATTCAAATTTTTGTCTTGGCAATGATTGCTTTAATTGTAGTTGGAACAGTAATTCAAATGATCCACCATAAAAATATAACTTATTTTTTTAATAATGCTAAAAAAGCAAAATTAGCAGCAGAAAGAGAACTTGGTGTTGTTGAAAAAACATCTGTTATTTTAAAAACTGTAGTACATGATATCGCAACTACTGCAGAACTTGGAGCTGGAAAAAGAAGAGTTGCCCACGTACTTGGAATGTATGGCACTATTTTATTTTGGGTTGCATCAGTCATGTTGGTATTTTGTTACACAGGAGCGGGAAAAACCGTATCAACAATCTGGCCTATGATTTGGCATGTTGGAGCAATCATGACTTGTGTTGGTGGATACTGGTTTTGGTTATTTTTAAGAGTGGACGTATTAGCTGAAGCTCATCCATGGTACAGAATTATTAAAGCAGACTTATTTGTTCTTGCACTTCTTGCATGCGCAACAACTGGACTTGCATGGTCATATTTCCAATCAGCAGAATTAATGGGATTAAGTTATTTATTTCTAATTTTATTTGTTACCTCAAACATTGTTTTATTTGGGGGAGTTTATTGGTCAAAATTTGCACACATGTTTTATAAACCTGGTGCAGCTATCCAAAAAAACTTAGCAGAAGCAGATGGATCAAGAGACAATCTTCCTCCATTAGCAGATGCACCAAAACAATTTGGACTAGGTATTAAAAGAGAACAACCAAAACATTATTAAATAGAAAGAGGTAAAATATTATGTCAACTTTTGTATACATGACTAGATGTGATGGATGTGGTCACTGCGTAGATATTTGTCCATCAGATATCATGCACATCGATGAGAATATTAGAAGAGCAGTAAACATTGAGCCCAACTTTTGTTGGGAATGTTATTCTTGTGTGAAAGCTTGTCCTAACCATGCAATTGACGTTCGTGGTTATGCAGATTTTGCTCCAATGGGCCATAGCGTTAGAGTTAGACGTGAAGAGGAAAAAGGAACCATCTCTTGGAAAATTAAATTTAGAAATGGAACTACAAAAGATTTTGTATCTCCAATTACGACTAAACCTTGGGGAAAGTTTATTCCAAAATTAGCAGAAGGTGAAAAACCTAGCGATGATGAGATTAATTCTCAAATGCTTTATACTGAACCTAACGGTTTAAATATTGATGG
>JABMNQ010000084.1 GCA_013204495.1 Candidatus Pelagibacter sp. | reverse complement strand
GCAATCATGTATACATTTTCTAAAAATTTATCAAAAATTGGAAAAGAGTCAGGCGTCATGCATCCAAGACCACCAGAAGGTCCTTTTCTATAAAGATTAGATTTTCCTTCGAATCTTTTTTGACAGTGAGCTAAAGCTGAACACCACATTTCATTGAAGGCTTCGGTAGTTTGATATTCTTTAGACTCAATTCCATAAGGATCAATATTTACTTGATCAAAATGTTTATCAACTATGTAAGGCGAAGTTCCACCTTGAACACCTAATCCATCGATATCAGGTTTATAATAAATACCCCAGATTTTGTCTGTTAACAATTTCCCATCTACATCAGAATATAATGGAGCAGTTGTATCAACATGAACAACAGGAGATTGGCCACCATTATTGGTTTTTAAAAAATCTTTATCAACACCAATAATTCCTTCTTGAAGCATCCAATATTTCCACATTTCTGTTTCATGAAATTTGCCTTCTTTATCTTTAATATTAGCAGTTTTTGGAAGCTCTAACATATTCCAAAAATCTCTAACCCAAGGACCAGCACCTACTACAATTTGATCACATTCAATTAAACCTTTGTTTGTTTCAACACCTGTAACAGATTTACTATTACTTCCTCTTTTGAAACCGGTAACTGTTACACCCTTAATAACTTTAACTCCATTTACTGTTGCTTTATTTTCTAGAGCCTTAATCGAATCTTTATTAAATGCATAACCACCTTTTTTTTCATGTAGCACAGAAGTTATTTCTTTCGCTTGCCAATCATGAAAAATTCCTTTCATGTATTTCATACAATCTTTTTCACCTTCGATAAAAGTTGATTCATAACCGATTGTTTTTTGTTGATCATAAATTGAAGCAACATCTCCGTGCATAACTTCTGGAGAAATTTGTAAGTAACCAACGGAATTATATCTAAAGGCTTTTGGATCGCTTTCCCAAACAGAAACTGAATGTGCCATTAATTCTCTCATAGCAGGTTGAAAATAATTATTTCTAATTACACCACAAGCTATGCCACTGGCGCCAGCTGCGGTATCTTTTTTTTCTAAAACAACAATATCATTTTCATTTTTATATTTTTCTGAAAGTTTCCATGCAGTACTTAATCCGTGAATCCCCGCACCAATAATTACTACTTTTGCTTTTTTAGGTAAATTTGACATTTTAAAATTTTATTTATCCATAGCTAAAATTTTTTAAAAATAAAAGTATTTTTTTTATAAATAAATATAGATACATACTTTTTTAGCGTAAAAATTTTTGAATTAGACATAATTTTATTTTGAAAGAAAATCTAGAGCGGCTATTATGCCACCTTTTTTAAAGGGAATTCCAGATTGCTTTAAGCCCATTTCAACTCCAGATAGAGTTCCAGCTAATGTTAAGTCATTTAAATCACCCATATGACCTATTCTGAATACTTTACCTTTTACCTTATTAAGGCCAGTACCTAGGGACATATTGTAGTTATCATAAATTATTTTTCTAAGGCTGTCCGAATCGTATCCATCTGGGACCATTATTGCAGTTATAGAATCTGATCTTTCAATTGGATTTTTAGCCAAAATTTCAAGACCCCAAGCCTCGACAGCAATTCTTGTGGCATCAGCATGTCTTTTATGTCTTTTAAATACATTTTCTAAACCTTCTTCTAAAAGCATATCAACAGCTTCATTTAAAGCGTACATTAAATTTACAGCAGGGGTGTATGGATAAAATCCACCTTTATTATTTTCTAACATTTGCCCCCAATCAAAATAAGATTTTGTAAGATTTGATTTTTTGTAAGCTTCTAAAGCTTTGGGACTTATTGCATTAAAAGATAACCCAGGAGGAGACATTAAACCTTTTTGAGAGCCACCAACTGTAACATCAACTTTCCATTTTTGATGTTCGTAATTATAAGAACCTAATGAAGAAATAGTATCAACCATAAATAAAGCAGGATGATTTGTGCTATCAATTGCTTTTCTAACCTCTGCAACTTGACTTTTAATACCAGTGGATGTTTCATTGTGGGTGACTAAAACAGCTTTTATCTCATGATTTTTATCTTCACGTAATTTTTTTTCAACAATTTTTGGATCAGCTCCTGTTCGCCAGTCACCTGGAACAAAATCAACATTTAATTTATATCTACGTGCAGCTTGACACCATTCTGTAGCAAAATGTCCAGTTTCAAACATTAAAATTTTATCACCTTCACTTAAGGTGTTTGCGAGAGAAGCCTCCATTGCTCCTGTTCCAGCACTTGGAAAAATCACAACTGGGTCTTCAGATTTAAAAATTAATTTAATTTTTTTCAATATGTTATTTGATAAATTTTGAAAATCGGGACCTCTATGATCCATGGCAGGAAAAGCCATAGCTTGTAGAACCCTATCAGGTATATTTGTTGGTCCTGGAACTGATAAAAAATGTCTTCCTGCTTTGTATGTATTTGATTTTGTCATAAAGCAAATTTAGTTTATTTTAATAAATAGTCATATATTTTTTTTATATATAAAAATTATGACTTACTAATATTTATATTTAATAATATTTAATCCATTTTAAAATTTTTATAGATTGAACGCATAAACAGAAAAAGAGCTCATGCCTCTTGTTGTATAATTTATTAGCATTCTTTTTCTGAATAAATTTGGAGAAAAATGAGTCATAAATTTTACGTACCTGCAAGACCACGATTACAAAGAAGTGAATTAGCCGTTCCAGGCTCATCACCTAAAATGTTTGAAAAAGCACTTAATTCAAGTGCAGACTATATTTTTTTAGACCTTGAAGATTCTGTTTCACCTAATGATAAAATCTCAGCTAGAGAAAATGTAATTAAAGCACTTAAAGAAATTAACTGGAGAGAGAAAGGAAAAACTATTTCTATAAGAATTAATAGTCTCGATACACACTATATGTATAGTGATTTGATTGAAATTGTAGAGCAAGCAGGTGATAAAATTGACACTATACTAGTTCCGAAAGCTGGAACTGCTAGTGATGTTTACATGGTTGACTGTCTTTTAACACAAATAGAAACCAATAAAAAATTTAAGAATAAAATTGGAATAGAATGCTTAATTGAAACTGCATTGGGCATGTCTAATATTAAAGAAATTGCAAAGTCTAGTAGTAGATTGGAGGCACTTCATTTTGGTGTGGCTGATTATGCGGCAAGCTTAAGGGCACGAACAGTTGTAATTGGTGGATTAAATCCTAATTACCCGGGAGATCAATGGCATCATGGATTATCACAACTTGTTATGACTTGTCGAGCGTATGGTTTAAGAGCAATTGATGGACCCTTTGGAGATTTTAATGATCCAGATGCATATGTCGAATCTGCAAAAAGAGCTGCAGCAATTGGCATAGAAGGGAAGTGGGCAATTCATCCTTCACAAATTGAACTAGCAAATAAAGTTTTTTCACCACCTGAAACTGAAGTTAACAAAGCTAAAAGAATTCTTGAAGAACTTGAGAAAGCAGCAAGAGAAGGAAAGGGTGCGGCTCAATTAGATGGAAGAATGATTGATGCAGCTTCAGCTCGCATGGCAGAAAATATTGTTAATATAAATAAACTTATCCAAGGCAATTAAAATGGACATACACGAATATCAGGCAAAAAAAATACTTTCAAGTTTCGGTGTGAAAATTCCCAGAGGAGGAATTGCATATAGTCCAGAAAATGCCGAAAATAAAGCTCGAGAAATTGGTGGATCAAAATGGGTTGTGAAAGCACAAATTCACTCAGGAGCAAGAGGTAAAGCAGGAGGGGTTATATTTTGTAATAGTGCTTTAGAAGTTGCTCAAGCAACAGACACACTTCTTGGTAAAAAACTAGTTACAAATCAAACTGGCCCAGAGGGAAAAATTGTTAATAGAGTTTATATTGAGGAAGCAACGGAGATTAGGAAAGAATTATATTTAGGATTAGTTTTTGATAGAAGTTCAGAATGCATAATGGTTGTAGCTTCAACAGAAGGTGGAATGAGTGTTGAAGAAATATCTCAAGAAAAGCCAGACAGTATAATCAGATCAAAAATAGAAGCAGCCGTGGGTATGCAAAAATTTCAAGCAAGGGAAATAGCTTTTGGATTAGGAATTAAACCAGAATTAATATCAAGAACAGAAGAAGCTATAATTGGATGTTATCGAGCTTTTAGTGAATTAGATGCTATTATGGTTGAGGTAAACCCTTTAGTGATTTCAGAACAAGAGCAAATCCTAGCCTTAGATTGTAAAATGAGCTTTGATAACAATGCTTTATTTAGAAGAAATCAAATTTCAGAACTTAGAGACAAAACTCAAGAAAATGTAAATGAAGTTTATGCATCTGATAGAGGTCTTAACTACGTAAGTCTTGATGGAAATATAGGAAATATAATTAATGGAGCAGGTTTGGCTATGGCATCAATGGACATGATTAAATTAGCAGGTGGTGAGCCAGCAAATTTTCTTGATGTTGGTGGAGGTGCTACACCTGAAAAAATTGTTAAAGCATTTAAATTAATATTAATGGATAAAAAAGTAAAAGTTATATTAGTTAATATTTTTGCAGGGATAAATAGATGTGATTGGGTGGCCGAAGGTATAATTCAAGCTTTGCAAAAAATAGATATTAACATGCCACTTGTAATACGTTTAGCAGGAACAAATGTTGAAAAGGGTAATAAGATTTTAAAAGAAAGTAAAATTAATTATATTGAAGCAACAACTTTAGCAGATGCCGCAAACAAAGCGGTAAAAGCTTTAAAGGATTTAACAAAATAAACATGGCAATTTTAATTGATGAAAAAACAAAAATTATAGTTCAAGGTTTTACTGGTAAAATAGGATCTTTTCATGCAGGTGAAATGATAAAATACGGTTCAAATATTGTTGGTGGTGTAACACCTGGAAAGGGTGGACAGACTCATTTAGGTCTTCCAGTTTTTAACACAGTTAAAGAAGCAGTAAAAAATACAGGCGCAAGCGCTTCGGTGTTATTTGTGCCTCCGGCATTTGCTGCAGATTCTGCTATGGAAGCTGCTGATGCAGGTATTAAAATATGCGTTGCTATTACAGATGGAATTCCATCTCACGATATGATTAAAATAAAACGTTATATGAGAAGGTATTCAAAGTCAGAAAAAATGACTCTGATAGGACCAAATTGCGCTGGTGTAATTAGTCCAGGTAAAGCTTTGTTAGGTATAATGCCTGGGCATATTTATAAGGAGGGTAATGTTGGAATTATTGGAAGATCAGGCACATTAGGGTACGAGGCTGCACAACAATTAAAAGATTTAGGAATAGGAATTTCTACAAGTGTAGGAATTGGTGGCGATCCAATTAACGGAAGTTCATTTAAAGATATTATTGAAATATTTGAAAAAGATAAAAATACTGAAATTATATTAATGATAGGTGAAATTGGTGGCCCTCAAGAGGTAGCAGCAGGTCAATTCGCGAAAGAAAATATGTCAAAGCCTGTAGTAGCTTATATAGCTGGTTTAACAGCGCCAAAAGGAAGAGTCATGGGGCATGCAGGTGCTATAGTTTCTGCGTTTGGAGAAAGTGCAGTTGAAAAAGTTCAACTCCTAGAAGAGTGTGGTGTAATAATTGCCAAAAACCCGTCCATAATGGGAGACACCGTAATGCAAGTTTTAAATGGTAAAAGAAATTAATTATAAAATAAAGAACGTAGAACTTTCAAAAAATATAAATTTATTAGGAAATATTTTAGGTAAAGTTGTTAAAGAGCAAGAAGGAATTAAACTTTATAATAAGATAGAACAAATAAGGTTTCTGTCAAAAGCAAGCAGAGGAACCAAAAAAAAAAAATTTAAACTAAATGAAACAAAAAAATTTCGTCAATTAATATTAAGTATTAAAAAATTAAGTTCTAAAGAATCTTTAATAATAGCTCGTTCATTTAATAAGTTTTTAAATTTTTCAAATTTAGCTGAGTCTCTTGATAATGTTAACAAGATAGATGAAAAAAAAAATCAAAAAAAACAAGAATCAGATTCATTTATTCTTTTAGAGGACGCAATTGAAAAATTAATAAAAAAAAAATTAATATCAAAAGAAGAATTTTATAAGTGTGCTAAAAATATAAAAGTTGATCTAGTTTTAACAGCTCATCCAACGGAAGTAAAAAGAAGAACACTTATCCAAAAATATACAGAAGTAAATAATCTCTTAGAAAAATTTAATAAATCTAGAATATTTAAAATAAAAAATATCATAAAAGAAAAAAATACTCTAGAAAAAAATCTTCATGAGGAAATTACTTCAATTTGGAAAACCGATGAATTAAAAAGGTTAAAACCAACACCAATAGAGGAGACAAAGTGGGGATTGGCCGTAATAGAAGATAGTTTGTGGAATGCTGTACCAAAAATTATATCTCGTTATGATAAGGCTATTCAAGATTATACAGGAAAAAAGCTGCCAATTGACTACTCACCATTGGCATTTGGGTCTTGGATGGGTGGCGACAGAGATGGAAATCCAAATGTTACTGCAAAAATTACTCAAGAAGTTATTTTTTTATCAAGATGGGAGGCTGCAAACCTATATGAAAAAGAATTTACTAAAATTATTCAAAAACTATCAATGCACGAGTGTTCAAATATTATTAAAAAAAAATCAGGAAACAGCCATGAGCCTTATAGAACATACTTAAGACCAATTAGAGATAAATTAAAAACTACTCAAAAAGAAATTGAATTATTTTTAAATGAAAAAAAACCTATAAATTATACTTTAGTTATTCAATCAATTAATGAAATTATCAATCCATTAAACACAGTTTATAAATCATTATGTGAAGTTAAATGTGAGGCAATAGCGGATGGTTCAATTCTTGATTTATTGAGAAGGGCTCACACATTTGGACTAAATCTTGTAAAATTAGATATACGACAGGAGGCCAGTAGACATGAAAAGCTGATGGCCTGTATTTGTAAACATTTAGGTCTTGGTGATTTTAATAAGTGGTCAGAAGTTGACAAAAATAATTTTTTATCAAAAGAGTTTAATTCTAAGCGTCCCTTAATATCAAAAGCTATGAAATTTGATAAAGATGATAATGAAACGTGGGCTACATTTAAAATGATTTCAAAACTACCAAAAGAATGTATGGGTGCCTATATTATTTCCATGGCATCAAAAGTATCAGATATATTGACAGTATTAGTCCTTCAAAAAAAATCTGGTATTAAATCTTGTTTGAGAACCGTTCCATTATTTGAAACTTTATTAGATTTACAAAATGCAAGTAAGGTAATTAAAGAACTTTACAATATACCCTGGTATTTAAAATATTTTAAAAAAAATCAAGAAGTGATGATTGGGTATTCAGATTCTAGTAAAGATGCAGGCAAGCTTGCTGCAAGTTGGGCACAGTATTGCGCCCAAGAGGAACTACAAAATACTTCAAATGAATATAATGTTAATTTAACTTTATTTCATGGTCGAGGTGGATCGGTGGGAAGAGGAGGAGGGCCAATCTATGAGGCATTGTTATCTCAACCTCCAGGAACTGTTAACGGACATACAAGAGTAACTGAACAAGGAGAGGTTATACAGCAAAAATATGCAACCGAATCTTTAGCGGAATATAATTTAGGTACATACATAGGCTCAGTTTTAGAAGCAACACTGTCACCACCAATAAAACCAAAAAAACAATGGCGAAGATTAATGGAAGAGATGAGTAAAATTTCGAGTAAAGACTATCGAGACAACCTTAATAATAGAGATTTTTTAAAATATTATTTTAAAATAACACCACAAAAAATATTAGAACAGTTGTCGATAGGTTCAAGACCAGCAAAAAGAAATAAATCTAAAGATATTGAAAGCCTAAGGGCTATTCCATGGGTATTTGCATGGACTCAAATACGTTTTCTTCTTACTGCTTGGCTTGGAACCTTTAAAGCGCTAAATTTTGGAATAAAAAGTAATAATATATTAAAAGAAATGGTAGTTAAGTGGCCTTTTTTTAATGCACAGATGGATATGCTGGATATGGTTCTGGTAAAAACAGATCAAAGGGTAACTAAATTTTATGAAGAATGCTTGGGGGATAAAAATTTAAAATTTACAGGTGAAAGATTAAGAAAAGAATTATCATCACTGATAAAAGTTAACAAAAAAATTATTCCTAATTATATTATAGAAAAAAGAAGAGAATATAGAAAATCTATTAGAATAAGAAACACTTACGCTGAGGTATTGAATATTTTACAAGCAGATATAATGAAAAAACTAAATAAATCAAAATTAAAAATTAAAGATAAAATAAATTTAAAAGATGCGATGTTAATTACAATCGCTGGTATTGCTGCTGCTATGAAAAATGTTGGATAGTTTAAAGTACTAGGTTTTTTAAAGTTTCTATATATTCTTCAAATTCTTTTACAAAAGATTCAGTAGGTTTAACATTTTTTCTTCTTTGGTCTTTGGATGTTTTTTCTAAAAAGAAAAATTTTTTTTCACACGCTTCATTAATTATTAATGCAGACTTTGGTCTAGATGTTTTAAAAAGTTTGGTTTTAAGTTCTTCTACTGATAATTCTTCGTTATGTTTGTATGCTGACATAACAAGTAGCATCAAATGATAATGTGAGGGTGATTTTCTAAAAAAATAATTACTCGAAGTGTGAGAATGTTTCATTTGCACTTCCCAAAAATTTAGTAGATCTTTTGTTTTTTCCATTTAAGCTCTAACTCTTGATTTTGTTGGATCGTAGAATGGAAAGGATACAACTTTTGAAGCAATTCTTTTTTGATGACCATCAAGTTTACCAACTTCCACCTCCGTTCCTATCTCCGAGTATTTCACATCAATTTTACAAAGTGCAATATTTTTTCCAAGTTTAGGAGACAACATTCCACTCGTTATAACACCAACTTGTCCACGACCTATATAAACACAATCACCATGTACTGCGGGCTCATGACCAACTAATTCAAGCCCAACTAATTTTTTTTGTGGGTTAGCTTTTCTTTTAATTAATTCTTCTTTACCTATAAAGTCATCTTCTTTAGTTTTGAGAGGAACCGTAAATCCAATACCAGCTTCGAAAGGATCTGTTTGATCGTCAAATTCATAACCGTAAAAAATAAGTCCTGCTTCTATACGAACCATATCTAAAGCTTGCAAACCTAATGGAGTTATATCAAATTCTTTTCCGGCATCCCATACCTTATCCCAAATTTCTGAAGCATCTTTTGGATGACACCATATTTCGTAACCAAGTTCACCAGTGTAACCTGTTCTTGAAATAATTATTGGCGTACCTGTTTCATGATCTATTCTAGCAATATTAAATCTAAACCATTCAAGCTCAGTAATTGATGGTTGAATAGGAGGTGTCCATACAAATTTTTCTAAAATTTTTCTGCTGTTTGGACCTTGAACTGCAATGTTGTGAATATGATCAGTGGCAGATTTTATCCAAACTTTATAATTTTTTTTCTTGGCTTGTTCTTTTAACCATTCACCACTGTACTCATCACCGCCAATCCATCTAAAATTATCTTGTCCTAATTTGAATAAAGTACCATCATCAAGCATACACCCATTTTCATAACACATAGCCGTATAAACCACTTGTCCAACAGACATTTTTTTAATGTTTCTTGTAAGTGTATATTGCATTAAATTTTCCGCATCAGGACCTAGTATTTCAAATTTTCTAAGAGGAGATAGGTCGGTTGCTATCGCACTTTCTCTGCAAGCCGTATACTCTTTTATCGTTCCTGAATTTGTAAAATTATTAGCAAGCCAAAAACCTTTATACTCAATAAAATTTCTTGTTAGTTCAGAAGTTTTTTTATGAAACCCTGTCTCTTGTGTCAGCTTTGGTTCCGAGTCTGTTTTCATTCTAAATGCTATTGCTTTTGAATATTTTTTTTCCTTTGGATAAGTTCTAACAAATATATCAGTAGGGTTCCAGCCATTTGCAGCATCCACATCACATGGACAAGCAGAAGATATGCATGTTAAATCTTTTAAAGCTTTAAATAAAACATAATCACCGGGCCTTGACCAAGGCTCATCAAAGGTTGCAACATTATTTGTATCGATTGCCGTATTAAAAAAAAGGTTTATTGCTGACCAACTTTTTCGACTATTTATATCGTATTTCTCTAATCCTTTATTAAAATTATCAGTACAATTAATATGGCCTATATAACCCATATCCTCGTAATATTTTGAAGTACAAGCAAGGTTAAACGTGTCATGTCTTCCAACAGTATCCCTTACAACCTCAATTATTGCTTCATGATTACCATCATAAAATTTTGAAAATAAACCAGGCCCAGGGTAAGCACTGCCCATAAATGTTCTTGTTGCTTTATCATCTATAAAACTTTCAATTCCATCATTTAATTTATGTGTGTCAAAAGCTAAAAAATCAGAACATTGTCTTCCACCTGGATCTATTATTTGTATATATTCTCCAGCTTTTACTTCGTACGTTTCAGCGGTTCTTCTTTGGATAAGTTTTTCAAAAATTGGGTCATCTAATGGATTAGGTAAAATAAACTGTTCATCATTTTCTTCAAATTTTGATTTATTTAAAAAAATAGTTAAATCTGTTGGTGGATTTTGCTCATGAACATTCATTGCATCACCTGGGGCTGCAATTAATACAATACATTTATCTTTTGAAGTTAAGGTTATTTTTTCACCCATAAAACAATCCTCGCTAAAGATAATAGATGATTTAGCTTTATTAAGGTCTAAGTTTTTTTTCTTAAAAAGTTTTGAAATTTTTTCATCATTAGCAATTGTTCTTTTTGAAAAATCTGCATTTGCATTTTCTTTTAAATTTAAAATGGATAAATCTGATTTACCTTTTGAATTAAAAACAATTATTTCGCAAACTTGCTTTCCTTCTTCATTGATAATTTCTATAGAGTCTTCTGGAGAAACTTCTATTACTGATAGTCCGCCACCTTTTACAAAATATCTTTCAACTCCGGGTGGTAAAGTTCTTAATCCAGGGTTTTTAATATTTAAACTTGTTTGCATTTAAAATTATTATTACGTAATTTTATAATACTAATTGATTAGGTAAAATAGAGTATTAATAAAAAATAGATATAATTAATGTAAATATCTAGTATTGACTCATATTTCAAATTGAAAGATAGTTGATCAAAACATAATATTAAGGAGAGAGAATATAATGAAAAAAATAATATCATTAATATCCGCTCTAGTTATTTCAGTAGTAAGTTTTACTGGAGTTTCTAACGCAGCAGATAGTAAAAAGCCGATCGTAATTCCTACTCATAACTGGTCAAGCCAAATTGTAATGGCTTATGTTATAGGTGGAATTTTCGAGAGCATGGGTAACAACGTAAAGTACGTAAACACTGACTCACAAGCTGTATATGAAGCAATTCGTATTGGTGATGTGGATATATCACACGAAGTTTGGGAATCTGCTTTTGGTAAATCATTTACCACAGCCCTAGATAAAGGTGGAATAGTAGATTGGGGAGATCACGAAGCAAGAACTCTTGAGGATATGGGATATCCAAACTGGGTTGCTGCCAAAGGGTTATGCCCAGGACTTCCAGACTGGACTGCTTTGAAAAATCCTGATTGTGCTAAAAATTTCACAACACCTGACTCAGGTGGAAAAGGAAGAATGCTAGAAGGTCCACAAACTTGGCATGGAGATTTGATACCTCAAAGGGTGGATGCTTTAGGCTTAGGAGATCTTTGGACGGTTAAATTCGCTGGAAGTGCAGATGCACTTTGGGCTGAATTAGTATCTGCTGAAAAAGAAGGAAGAGGAACTATCATCTTTAACTGGACACCAAACTTTACGGATGGTGCTGGTTTTACATTTATAGACTTCCCTCCATATACTGCTGGCTGTAGACCAGAAGATGGTGGTGATGGTAAATGTGGTTCGCCAGATGGTTATTTAAAAAAAGCTGTAAATGTAAATTTTCCAAAAACTCATCCAGCTGCAGCAGCAACGCTTAAAAAAATGTCATTCTCTACAAGTCATATTGGAGCAATGGCAGCTTTAGTTGATGTTGACAAATTGACTCACGAAGATGCAGCCAAAAAATGGCTTGCAGACAATAAGTCCGTTTGGGAAGCTTTTACTAAATAAGCGTAAAAGTAAATAATTTAAATCTCCCCCAATATAATTGGGGGGGATTTTTTTGTAACAGATATTTCTATAAATCTTTAGATTATAAATAAAAAAGTTAAAAAAATGATAAAATATTTTTTTTATACATCATTGAGTTTGTTAGTTTTTAATTTTTCTTTGGCGCAAGACATAAATATACAAGAAGATATTAAGCTTATTTTTGAGTGTGAGTTACAAAAGAAAATTATTAAGAATTCAGAATATAATTACCAAACATTTTTAGCCAAAGATTTGGAGGATCAAGATTTAGATAAATTTCAAATTGATGCAAAACAACCAGAAACACTTTTGATTAATGGATTATCATTATTCCTTTCAAAAAATAGTGAATTAAATGTTAAAATAGTAAATAAAGAAGTAGTTTTATTTAAAGCTATTGATAAAGAAAAAAATTACTCAGAGTCAGGTATAATCAATAGAAAATCAGGCGAATTAGTCCATGAAATTACAAGAGACATGAAAAATGAAAACTCAGAAAAAGATATATCTTTTTATT
>JABMNQ010000083.1 GCA_013204495.1 Candidatus Pelagibacter sp. | reverse complement strand
GTATGAAGCCGTTGAACCAGGTACATAAATTGCAACCGATTCAATTGGGACATACTTATATTCCAACTTATTTTGTAATTTATCTGTATACGAAATGTTTTTAAATTTTTGTAATGAATGAAATTTATAAATTCTATTATAAGCAAGGTCGATTGCTTTTTTAACTTTTTTATCTAAAGATTTTATAGATTTAGCTATTTGTTTAGAGCTTGGGATTATAATGTTATTTTTATTAAATCTTTTCTCGTATTTTAAAACAGCTTTATCACCATTTTTCTTAATATCTTTGATAATTTTAGTAACTGAAACTGAGTTAAGTTGAACTTTATTTTTTCTTTTAGATAACAGTTTATCTAAAGTTGCATCAAAATTTTTTATTTTACTGTCTAATATTTTAATCATTAATCAACTTTACTTTGATCATCTAAGGTTACTTCAATTATTTCAGTCAATAAGGTTATGTATGCATTATTTGTAAAAATTAAATTTATCTCATAATTGTCATTATTTTTTAAATAATCCATACCAATTAATTCTAATTTTTGATCTAGGTCGGCCTGTTTTATATTTTTAGATTTAACTTGATCTACAAATTCAAATTTACAAATACTAATAACCTTTTTGTCATCATCTTCTGTTTCAACCTTAGATCTCTTTAAAGATAACAAAAAAACCTTACTTTTTGGAAGATATTTAATATCGCTAACTTTAATTTCAGCTCCTGAGCAACATGCTGAAATCATTTGTAAACCTTCATTATCGTTAGCTATAATCTTAGATAGGTATTTTTTATCCATTAATTTATTCTCCTAATTTTAGCCCCTACTTTTTTTAATTTTTTTTCTATATCCTCATATCCTCTATCGAGATGATATATTCTATTAATAATAGATTTTCCTTTGGCGGAAAGTGCTGCAAGGATTAGTGATACAGATGCTCTTAAATCTGTTGCCATTAATTCTGCTGCTTCAAATTTAACGTTCCCTTCAATTATTGCTTTATTTCCATGAATAGAAATTTCTGCACCCATTCTATTTAATTCCGCAACATGCATAAATCTATTCTCAAATATTTCCTCTCTAATATAAGATCTCTTATTTGCCTTACACAACAAAACCATCATTTGTGCTTGTAAATCTGTTGGAAATCCAGGGTAAGGAGATGTTTTAATGTTTATATTTTTAATTTTTTTACTTCCTTGAATTGATATTTCATTTTTCTTTTGAACAATTTTTGCACCCACTTTTTTAAGAATATTAATTTCTGTGCTAATAATTTTTGGATCGATGCCAATGATTTTTAAATTACCTTCAGTCAAGGCAGCAGCAATTAAGTACGTTCCCGCCTCTATTCTGTCTGGCATGACTTGGTATTTTATTTCTCTAAGATTTCGTACACCATCAATCTTAATAGTTCTTTTTGCAGTCCATTTAATGTTGCAGCCCATATTAATTAAAAAATTAACTAGATCTTTAATCTCAGGTTCAATGGCACAATTTGATAAAGTTGTTTTACCCTTAGCTAAACATGAGGCTATAATTAAATTTTCTGTAGCACCTACTGACACTTTAGGAAATTTTATATTTGCACCAATTAATCCTTTAGGTGCAATAGCATGAACATATCCTTGGATAATTTTATATTTTACTCCAAGTTTTGATAAAGCCTGTAAATGAATATCGACAGGTCTTGTACCTATCGCACAACCACCAGGTAATGAAACTTTTGCTTTACCAAATTTGGCCAGCAAAGGACCTAAAACTAATATTCCAGCTCTCATAGTTTTAACTAAACTGTATGCTGCAAAAGTTTTTGTTTGTTTGTTGTTTTTGATAGTTAATATTTTTTTATTATCATCAATAGTTGATCCTAAAGACTTTAACAAAAGTATCATTGTTTCAATATCTTTTACCTTAGGAAGATTTGTTAAAGATATTTTTTTATCTGACAATAAAGTTGCAGCAAGAATCGGTAACGATGCATTTTTAGAACCTGAAATTCTAATTTCTCCTTTGAGCCTTGCTGCTCCAAAGACTTCCAATTTTTTCATGATTATACTTTTGGCAAAGTTACTCCAGTTTGACCCATGTATTTTCCTTTTCGGTCTGCGTATGAAGTTTCTGGAGCTTGATCTCCTTTTAAAAATAAGAATTGAGCCACCCCTTCATTTGCATATATTTTTGCTGGTAGTGGAGTGGTGTTTGAAAATTCGAGAGTAACCGTACCAAAAAATTCTGATTCGATGGGTGTTACGTTTACTATAATTCCAGTTCTTGCATATGTGCTTTTACCCACAACAATACACATTATATCTCTTGGTATTTTAAAAACTTCTATTGTGGTCCCTAGTGCAAAAGAATTTGGTGGAATAATAATATAGTCGGAGGTTTTTTTTGTAACAAAGTTATCTGATGTGAATTTTTTAGGATCCACTATGGATGAATTTACATTGTGAAATATTTTAAATTCATCTGCTACTCTTGCATCATATCCGAATGAACTAAGTCCATAAGAAATTTTACCATCCCTTACTTGTTTATCTACAAAAGGAGAAATCATTTCTTCTTCAAGTGCAAGTTTCCTTATTGATTTATCGGAAAGTACTGACATTATTTGCTTTTCTTCTTATTTTTTTTTTGAAAAATTTTTCTTTTTTTAAGATTTTTTTTAAGTGCTAAGCTTAATCTTTCATTTCTTTCTTTATCACTCATTATTTATCTGGATTAGTTAAGAAATCTAAAGTGATAGGTTTTGATGCATCTAAAACTTTTTCTGGTTCCTCTTGTGTCTTTGGACCTTCTTTAGCTTCGCGTTTTGCTTTTCTTTCAGCAAGTTTCTTTTCACGCTTTGCTTGTTTTTCCATTAGTTTATTACCCTTGGTGCTCTTAAAGTCATAGTGTATTCCAGCAAACGCCATGGGTCCTATATAATAGTAATATTCCTCTTCAATTAAATTATTGTCGATATCTAAAACAATTTTTGTATAAATTTTCATAATTTTTTAATATTGAACTTTGATAATTCAATATAATCTACATTTATATTATGGCAATAGTTGGAAGAACAATTATTACTATTACTAAATGCCCTTGTAGTTTTAATGATAAAACAGGCCCTTGGTAAGGGTCAGTTTCGGGTTTGATTCCCGATGAGGGCACCAGATTATTTTTTGTAGAATATTTTTCTAGTTATAATTGTGATTATTATTAGAGCTGCAAAAGCAATCATTGGGATATAAATATCTGGTGAATATATTAAATCAATAATTCTTGGAGCTTCTAAATTTTGTTCGATAATTTTTTCAAGCCCACTTCCAATTGAAACAACTAAAAATAATGGTGGGGTTAATCCTATTAATGTGGCCCAAAAAAAATTACTTACTCTGACGTTAAAAATACAAGGTAGCACATTTGATAAGGCAAAAGGAATTCCTCCTATAAATCTATAAGCTAAAAGATAAATAAATTCTGATTTCTTAAATTTTATTTCTAAATTTTTAAACCTATTTAAAAACTTTTCCTTGATCACTTCTTTAAAAAAATAATTACCTAGCATGTATAAAATTGTTGCACCAATAGTCATTCCAATTATTAAAATAAATGTTCCCAGCCACTTACCAAAAATAAACCCTGCTAGAAGTGCAACTGGTAAACCAAAACCAGCCATAACAACCCAAATAATTGTAGATATTAAGAATACTAATGAAATTAAAAATAAATTAGTTTGCTTTAGTCCAAAAAAATAATCTCTATTATTTTTGATAAATTCATAGCTGGTTAATTCTTCTAGGGTGAATTTTGATAAAAAAAAGTATAAAAATGAGGAAACAACTAGAAGATAAAATAAACCTAAAGTTATCTTAACTTTTTTTGATTTTTCCATAATTTACTAGTGCTATTATAAAATCTTCTATTTGCTATTTATACATATAATTACTATAAAGGGCGAAATTTAAAAAAAATTAAATAAATCCTATGAAAAGAACATATCAGCCCAAAGTTGGAAAGCGTCTTAAGAAGCATGGCTTCAGGTCAAAGATGGCAACCAAAGGTGGGAAAAAACTTATTAAGAGAAGACGTGATAAGGGACGTAAGCATCTTACAGTGTCATCCACTCAAAAAAAGCCAAAAGGTAAATAAGCTAGTCTAAATGAAAAGCAAAATTGTTGCTCTTTCTAAAAACGAAGATTTCAAAAATTTACTTAAAAAGAAAAAAATCTCAAATAAATATATCACTCTTTTTTTTGGTCCACTTGAAGATAAAGATAATAAAAAACTAAACATCAGCTTTGTAGCTAAAAAAAAACTAATCCGTGGTGCAATAAAGAGAAATAAAATTAAAAGAAGATTAAAAAATATTATGAACGAAGCTGTAAAAAAAATATCAATAAATTTTAATTATTCTTACCTTGTGATTGCGAAAATAACTATGCTAAACAATGAATATGCGATAATAAAAGATACTTTACTCCAAGACATAGAAAAAATTAAGTAATGAATATTATATCAAACACTTTAATTGGCCTGATCAAATTTTATAAAATGGTTATTAGCCCCTACTTAACTCCTTCCTGCAGATATCTTCCAACTTGCTCAGAATATACAATTGAATGTTTAAGAACATATGGTCTTGTTAAGGCAATCTCAAAAAGTACTAAAAGAATATTTTCATGTCACCCTATTAAAATATTGGGTGGTGGTGAAGGATTTGATCCAGTAAACAAAGAATTAAAGGCTAAGAAATAATGGATACTAGAAACGTAATAGCAGCAATATCACTATCAGCAGCTGTAATTATTTTATACTCCCTCTTTTTTCAGCCTGACCCTGCAGTTATCAAACAAAATTTAGCTGAACAAAAAAAAATTGAAAACAATGCAGACACTCCTAGCCTAGATAAAAATGAAGATTTTTCAAAACTTTCAAGAACAGATGCTTTAAAAGAAAATGCTAGAATTCAATTTGAAAACAGTAGTGTTGTTGGATCTATTTCTTTAAAAGGTGCAGCGATAGACGATTTAACTTTCAAAGAATATAATATTGAACTTAATGGAAATGAACAAATAACCTTATTAAGTCCAAGAAATGTTGAGGATGGTTACTTAATCGAAAGTGGTTTTGTAAGTACTAATAAAAACATAGATGTACCTGATTCTTCTACGGTCTGGAAAGTTTCTGGAAACAAAAAATTAACTAATAACAATCCTGTAAAACTAACATGGAGCAATTCTCAAGACATTACATTCGAAAAATATATAAGTTTAGATGATCAATTTTTATTTACTGTAAAAGAAAAAATAATTAACTCATCAGATAAATCTTATAATTTTTACTCATACGGACAAATAATTAGAAATAAATTACCAGAAATATCTGGCTTTTATATTTTACATGAAGGGTTTCTATCAGTGCTTGACGATCAGTTAATTGAAGAAGATTACGATGATATTCAGGAAAAGAAGTTTTCACAAATAGCACAAGAAGGATTTGTAGCTATTTCAGATAAGTTTTGGGTTACATCAGTTATACCTCCTAAAGATAAAGAGTTTAAAATAACTTTTGACTATAAAAATAAATTCAGAGCTAACTATATATCTACTGAAGGTATTGAGGTTAAAGCAAACAGCTCTATTGAAGAAAACATTCAAATTATAGTTGCCGCTAAAAGAGTAAAAGTGATTGATGGTTATGCTGAAAATTTAGATATCAATAAATTTGATCTAGCCATTGATTGGGGCTTTATGTACTTTATTACGAAGCCTTTATTTTTTGTATTAGATTACTTCTTTAAATTACTTGGTAATTACGGTTTAGCAATTATTGCTGTTACCGTTTGTATTAGATTGGCTTTCTTTCCTCTTGCCAACTTTAGCTTTAAATCGATGGGGAAAATGAAACTCCTAGCACCTGAAATGGCTAGACTAAAAGAAATTCATAAAGACGATAAAATGAAATTGCAACAAGCAATGATGGCTCTTTATAAAAAAGAAAAAGTTAACCCTATGAGTGGTTGTCTACCTATACTAGTTCAGATTCCAGTTTTCTTTGCTTTGTATAAAGTATTATTTGTAACTATTGAAATGAGACACATGCCATTTTATGGATGGATACATGACTTGAGTGATAGAGATCCAACCTCTGTATTTAATGTTTTTGGTTTGCTTCCTTGGGATCCACCTTCTTTCTTATTAATAGGTGCGTGGCCTATTATTATGGGTATCACAATGTTCATACAACAAAAGCTTAACCCAACTCCGCCAGATCCGATACAGACTAAAATATTTATGTTCTTTCCAATATTTCTTACTGTAATTCTTGCACCGTTTCCCGCGGGTCTTGTTATCTACTGGAGTTTCAACAATATCTTCACAATGATCCAGCAATATATTGTCCAAAGAAAAATGACTATTAAAACAATTTAAATGTCATCGTTAAAAGAAGAAGAGTTAATAAATATCCTACCTAAAGATGGCCCAACAGTTGAAGAAGTAAAAAAATACTTAGAAAAGTATAATGATGAATTTATTGTCATTAAGTGTGGTGGCAGTGTTTTAGTTGATCCAAAATTATTTGAAATTTTTATCGAGGATGTTGTTGTTTTAAATAAGCTTGGCTTTAATCCAGTAATTGTTCACGGAGGTGGAAAAAGAATTAACAGTAAGCTTTCAGAAGTTAATATTAAAAGTAATTTTATTAACG
>JABMNQ010000082.1 GCA_013204495.1 Candidatus Pelagibacter sp. | reverse complement strand
TTAATGATGAAATCAGCAAACAACTCAAAGATTTACCAAGAGCAACAATTGCAAAAAATAGCTTAATTAATAATGGGATTTTAATTCATATGCAGTCCGATCAAAAAATTATTGATACTATAAATAAAATTGCACCAGAGCATCTGGAACTTAATATTAAGAATTATAAAAATATGGTTGGAAAAATTAAAAACTCTGGATCTATTTGTTTAGGTAAATATGCTGTGATGGCTATGACGGATTATGGAGTACCAGGTAGTAACCACGTATTGCCGACAAATACTTCAAGTAGGTATTCAAGTGGACTTAGTGTTGGTGAGTTTATAAAGAAAATTTCATACATAAACCTATCAAAAAAAGGGATTGAAACCCTTGGTTCATCAGTTATAACACTTGCAAACTACGAGGGTTTGGTGGGACACGCTAGATCAGTAGAAAAAAGAATTAGGAGAAAATAAATTTGTCAAAACAAGAAATGCTGTCGTTCTCAGGAATTGTTGAGGATCTACTTCCAAACGCAATGTTCAGAGTTAAATTAGAAAACGGTCATATTGTTACAGCGCATGCTGCTGGCAAATTACGTAAGAATAGAATTAGAGTACTTCAAGGTGATAAGGTTCAAGTAGAAATGACACCTTACGATTTGACCAAAGGTCGTATCACTTTTAGAGGTTAATAAGGGGCCCTGTAGCTCAGTTGGTAGAGCATCGGATTGAAAATCCGTGTGTCACTGGTTCGAGTCCAGTTGGGGCCACCACCACCTCCTTAAAAAAAATCCAAATTATTATTGAATATTATTCTTAATTGTCTTAAAGGTTGCCAATGATTATAAATATTACATACAGAGAGACTTCAAGAAGTACTCATCGAGTTTGTTTCCATAGCCTGTAGGCTATTTATTTATAATATAATTTTAAATCCACACGAAAATAATATAAAAACAAGGAATGCCTGCGTAGTATAACGGTTAGTACGATAGTTTGTGGAACTATAGGATTTGGTTCGATTCCAAGCGCGGGTACCAAAAAAGATGAATAAAGAAAATAAATTAATTCCTGGGTTACCCTCAGGATTTGAAGATCGATGGGGCAAGAAATTAATTCTCAAGAAAAAGTTAATTAATATTATTGAAGCTAACTTTGTAAAATTTGGCTTTGCTGCTCTTGAAACTCCTTCATTTGAAATTTCTGAGAATATCGGATCATTTCTTGCAAATGATGATAGCAATCCTATGTCTGATGTATTCTCATTTAAAGATGGAGAAAAAAATATTACTCTTCGATATGACTTATCAAGTCCATTGGCTAGATTTGTTGCGCAAAATAATCAAGAATTACCTCTACCTTATAAAAGATATCAAATGGGTGACGTGTGGAGAAACGAAAAAGCTGGGAATGCCCGATATAGAAGTTTTTTACAATGTGATGCGGATATAGTTGGTAACGTTAACCCAGCCCAAGCAAACGCTGAACTATGCAATTTAATTGCAGGCATACTTCTTGCTTGTGGTTTAAAAAAAGATCAGTTCGTTGTTAACATTAGTAATAGAAAAATTGTTCAAGGTTTAATTGAAGACCTTAAAATATCTGAAGACAAAAAAATAAAAGTTATGAGGGCGATTGATAAATTAGATAAGCCTGGCTTTGGTTTAAGAGGCGTTGAGGATTTATTAAAAAAAGAAAGAGTCGATGTTAGTGGAGCGGTTACTAAAGGTGCTGATTTAACTGATGATCAAGCTTCACAAATAATTAACTTCTTAAAAGTAAAAGATTTAAACGAATTAAAAGAAAATTTAAAAAACCCATTATCCCAAGAGGGAATTAAAGAGTTAGAAGATTTATTAGAAGTTGCAAGCTATGGTGATTATTTAGATCAGATAAAAACTAATTTTACGATTGTTAGAGGACTTGCTTATTATGATGGATTTTGTGTTGAGACTAATTTAAATTTCAAAACAACAAATAATAAGGGTAAAGAAGTTGATATTGGTAGCATCTGCTCAGGTGGACAATACAATAAACTAATCTCAAGATTTAAAGGCGTTGATATACCTGGAACTGGAATGAGCATTGGCGTAGACCGATTATTATTTGCGATGTGGCAACTAGATCAAATTAAAGTAGATGAAAAAAACCCAGCTATTGTTTGTGTAATGGATGAAAAATATTTAAAAAATTATTATGAGATTTTAAAAGTTTTAAGAGACAACAATATTAACTCTGAAATATTTTTAGATAGTAAAAAAAATCTTGGCAAACAATTAACTTATGCTAATAAAAAACAATGTCCAGTGGCTGTTATTTGTGGTGAAAATGAATTTAAAGATAATACGATTACTTTAAAAAACCTTTTAGGGGTTAAAGGTGAAAATAATCAAGTAACATTTTCAAAAGAAAACTTAATTGATGAAATCAAAAAATTTATCTGAAAAAATCCTTAGATCGGTTAAATCTAAAGGGTTTAAGTACATTGATTTACCTTCGGTAATTGAAGCAAACCATATTGTGCAAAGATCAGGGGAAAACTTTAGAAAGTTTATCTTTTCATTTATTGATCAAAATGGCAGTGAGCTTTGTTTAAGACCAGATTTAACTATTGTTTCATGTTTAAGGTACTTAGAAAACAACATTAAAAGTAAAGAAAAGATATTTTATAGCGGTCAAGCCTATAGAAAGTCTCAGTATAAAAAAGATTCAATTATTAGAAATCAAGTTGGCTTTGAAATCATTGGTTCAAAAGATGAAAAAAATGATGATAAAGAAATTATTAATACAGCCTTAAAATCTCTATCCAATTTAAAGTATTCATCAGGAACTTTAAAAATTGGTAATGTTGAGATTTTCAATTTATTAATTTCAAAACTTGACATTCCAAAAAGGTGGAAATTAAGACTTTCAAGACATTTTTGGAGAGAGGAATATTTTAATGATTTATTAAAAAGGTTAGAGACTAATTCAGATGTTGATCCAACAATTGTTGAGGTAGATAAAAAAAGATATTTAAAAATGTTAAAAGATAATCAGCAAACTATTATTGCTGGGCGCTCTATTGAAGAAATTTTAAAGAGATTTGATAATAAAATTAAAGACCCAAGAAGAGCAACTAGAGGTAGGAATATTTCAAAAATTATTAAGGAATTTTTAAAAATTAATTGTCCCATTAATAAAGCAGCCGATAAATTAAATGCTTTTTTCACAAAGAATAAAATTAACTTAGTTGTCGATCAAAAATATTTTCCAACATCACTAAATAAAATTCAAAAATTAAATGTTCAATTTTCAGCTTCTTTTGGACGTCAGCTTGAATATTATACAGGCATGGTATTTAGAATTGATATCAAGTCTAAATCTAAAAATATTAATGTAATCAATGGCGGACGATACGATAAATTAATATCGGACCTTGGATCTAATAGACATGTTCCAGCAGTAGGAGCTGCTTTAAATTTAAATTATTAATGAAAAAAAATATAATCAATATTGGAATTCCAAGTAAAGGTCGTCTTAGAAAGGATATTTTAAAAATATTTAAGAAAAACAAATTAAATTTAGTTTCAGAAAGAGGAGAGAGAGACCTATTAGGTTCGATTAAAAACCTATCTAATGTTAAGGTTTTATATCTTCATGCAAGAGAGATCATAGAAAGACTTGGAGATGGCTCTTTAGATCTTGGCTTTTCAGGTTATGATTTATTAAAAGAAAGTGAAGTTAACATTCAAAAGAAGATTAGCGTTGTTAAAGGTTATGGTTTTGGTAAAGCAACTTTAGTTGTTGCTATCCCAGACCCATGGATAGATGTTCAGACAATCGCAGATCTAGAAGAAATTGCCTTTTATTTTAAAGATAAAAAGAAAAAGCGTTTAAGGGTGGGAACAAAGTACCCCAATCTTACAAGAGAATTTTTATTCTCAAAAGGAGTTACGCAGTTTAAATTAGTAGACAGCCAAGGTTCGACAGAAGTAATGCCCTACACTGGCAGTGCTGAGATTATAGTGGATATCACTAGCACGGGTGAAACTATTAAAGCTAATAATCTTAGAATATTGAAGGATGGAGAAATATTAAAATCTGAAGCCTGTATGATGATTTCTAAAGTATCAGCTAAAAATAGTTCAGTTAAGAAGTTAACAAAATTACTCTCAAGATAACTTAATTATTTATTGAGCAGTTTGTCTTTGCAGTAAATTAAGATAATTTTAATGATATCTAGGTTTCGGAGAACAGCATAGGTTGTAACAAAAATCCCTATAAGGAGTAGTATTTTTATTATTAAAAAAAGTTCCATTTTTTTATTTCTAAATAATTAATTAAATTAAGCAACTTAACTATGATTGATCTACTTTATATTGTAAAATAGCCAAGAATCATGGATGGTATTTTATTAACACTACTAGTTTTTTTGCTAATTGGCATTTTGGGGCTTTTATATTTAAATTTAAGACATAAACCAAAAGATGAAAGTGAAAATAGAGAAGCTGAAGAGATAGCTAATTTAAAGACAGAAATTACTT
>JABMNQ010000081.1 GCA_013204495.1 Candidatus Pelagibacter sp. | reverse complement strand
ATCATCCAAAAAGCCCCGGGGATTAAGTTAAATGGATAAAGATCTATTGGTGATAGCCATCCACCTAAAAAAAGAATAGATCCCATTGCACACATTAGAAGGATGTTTGCATATTCACCCAACCAAAACATAGCATACATCATTCCTGAATACTCTGTTTGATATCCAGCCACTAACTCTGCTTCTGCTTCAGGTAAGTCAAATGGTGGTCTATTGGTCTCGGCTAATGCTGAAATAAAGAAAATCACAAACATGGGGAAGAGTGGAATTACAAACCATAAATTTTCTTGTGCCATGACTATATCATTTAAGTTTAATGAACCAACACATAACAGAACGTTTATAATAATAACGCCTATAGATACTTCATATGAAACCATTTGTGCAGCTGATCTAATGGCACCTAAAAAAGGATACTTTGAATTTGAGGCCCATCCACCCATAATAATTCCATAAACACCTAATGATGAGACAGCAAATAAATAAAGAATCCCCACATTAATATCTGCAAGAACTTGTGTTGCACTAAAAGGAATAACAGCCCAGGAAATCAATGCCAATGTCATGGTTACAATGGGTGCTAATATAAAAATCACTTTATTGGAACTTGAAGGAATAATAACTTCTTTGAAAATATATTTTAATGCATCAGCCAAAGACTGTAATAAGCCAAAGGGACCTACAACGTTTGGTCCTTGTCTTTTTTGAACAAAGGCCCAAATACGTCTATCTAACCAAACTATCATTGCAACAGAAACTAGGACTGGAACTAATAAAAATAATATTTTGTAGGTTTCTAAAAAAATTATACTCAAATATTCCATAAAATTAACCTTCTGTACCAGCAGATTTTAGATTAGTTTTAGCGGATTTGCAGTTAAACATTGTTTTTGAAGCTCTGGCAATAACGTTTGAATAATAATAGTCCTCATTATTAATCTTTAAATTTTCTTCAGAAAAAGTTAAATTTTTAACTTCAGATGATTTAATTAAATTATTTTTTTCTAAATAAAGGTTTAACTGGTTAAGCATACTGCTATCCAATTCATCTTTATCGTTAAATAATTTTCTATGATTCATGGTTTCTGCCAATTCATTTATTATCATCCAATCTTCTTTAGCATCTTCAGGAGGATAAGAGGCTTTATAAGCTTTTTGTAATTTTCCCTCTAAATTAGTAAAATAACCATTTTGCTCAGTATAAGCGGCGCCTGGTAGTATAATATCTGCTATTTCCGCTCCCTTATCTCCATGACTACCTTGATAAATAATAAATTCATTCTTTTTTTTAAATTGGAGATTGTCCGAACCTAATAAATAAACAATTTCAAACTTGTTGCCTTCCAAATCTTTTAAAACTTCATTAGAGCCATCTAAAGTTTTGTACAATCCTAGGTCAAAACTTCCAACAGTTGCTGCATCTTCTGAAATTATATTAAGTGCTTTCCATTCGTTAGATGTTTTGTTATTTTTGTCTAAAAAGGATTTGATTGATTCAAAAATATATTTTGCAGATTTTGTTTTTAGAGCTGATTGACCAAATATAATTAAGGGTTTTTTTGCGTCTTTAATAAAATTTGATATTTCATGATTATCTTCTACAATTTTTTTAATATTACCTATGTTACCATCTAGAGATTCGTATGGATAAGTTAAGTCTCCTATATCATTTAAAGATATTATTTTTGTCTTGTTTTGTAGGTAAGATTTTCTAATACGTGCATTTAAAATAGTCGCCTCGTATCTAGGATTTGTTCCAATCAAAAAAATAAAATCTGATTCTTCTATTCCATTTATTTTTGAATTAAATAAATAATTTTCTCTTTTTTCTGCATTTAGATAAGTATGATCACTTCTAGATTCAACATTTTGAGAACCAAGTGTTTTATTAAAAAATTCTTTAAATATATAAAGGGTCTCCATATTAACTAAATCTCCTGTCATCCCACAAATCTTATCTTTATCTGCGTTTTTAAATTTAGATTTAATTATATTAAAAACTTCACTCCATGATGCTTTTTCAAATTTACCGTTATACTTAATATATGGAGTGTCTAATCGTTGATTTAATAATCCGTCACAAGCATGTCTGGTCTTGTCTGATATCCATTCTTCATTAATATCTTCATTAATTCTTGGAAGGATTCTTTTTACTTCCCATCCATAAGTATCAACCCTAATATTGGAACCTATAGCATCCATAACATCGATAGACTCAGTTTTTTTAAGTTCCCATGGACGAGCCTCAAATACATAGGGCTTAGAGGTTAGCGCTCCAACAGGACATAAATCAACAACATTAGCTGATAGTTCAGATTGCATGGATTGTTCTAGATATGTTGTGATTTGCATGTCCTCACCCCTACCTATAGCACCAAGCTCTGTTACACCCGCTACTTCAGTCGCAAATCTAACACATCTTGTACAATGAATGCATCTAGTCATTTGAGTTTTGATTAATGGGCCCATATTCTTTTCGGGCACTTCTCTTTTATTTTCTTTGTATCTAGATTTATCAATCCCATAAAACATTGACTGATCTTGTAAATCGCATTCTCCACCTTGATCACAAACAGGGCAGTCCAAAGGGTGATTAGCTAATAAAAATTCCATAACACCTTTTCTTGCTTTTTCTACAAATTCAGTATTGGTTTTAATATTCATTCCTTCAGCAGCAGGCATTGCACAAGATGCCACTGGTTTTGGCGATTTTTCCATTTCAACTAAACACATTCTACAGTTTCCAGCTATTGATAATTTTTCGTGATAACAAAATCTTGGAATTTCTACACCAGCCTTTTCACATGCCTGTAAAACTGTCAAGCCTTCTTCAACCTCAATATCAATGTTGTTAACTTTTAATT
>JABMNQ010000080.1 GCA_013204495.1 Candidatus Pelagibacter sp. | reverse complement strand
GTTCTTGTGTGCTTGGTGGCACTTCCAAGATGGGGTAAAATAAAAACACTTTTAATTTTTAGATAGCCTGGATTTAAATTAGGCTCACCCTTATATACATCTAATCCTGCTGCATAAATTTTTCTTCTATTTAATGCATCTATTAAAGCTTCATCTTCAACAATATCTCCACGAGCTACATTTGTTATAACCGCACCTGTTGGAAAATATTCTAATGTTTCTTTATTAATTAAATTTTCTGTTTCTTTTGTAGCAGGACAACAAATTGACAATACATCTGAAACTCCAAAAAGACTTTTAATGCTATCGTGATATATGGCACCCTGTTCTTTTTCATCACTTAGTTTTGATCTGTTGTGATAATGAATAATCATTCCTAAAGATTTTGCTATTTTTGCAATCTTTTGACCTATTCTTCCCATTCCTAAAATTCCAAGCCTCGTACCTGTTAACTGTTTTCCTATCAAGTAATCTGCAGACCATTTCCAACTACTTTCTTTTGCAGCTTGAATGCCCTCTGGAACTCTTCTACATGCTCCAAGAATTAATAAAATTCCAATCTCTGCAGTAGCATCAGATAAAACCTCTGGTGTATTAGTTACAGCTATTCCTCTTTTTTTGGCTGCTTCTAAATCAATGTTTCCAAAACCGACTGCAAAATTAGAAATTACCTTAATACTTTCTGGTAGTTTGTTTATGGTCTCTTCATCCATTTTATCAGTTAAAGAAGTTAATATTGCATCATGACCTTCACTTAATTCAATAAGCTTTGATTGGGAATATAATTCATCATTACCATTAAGCTTTGCATCAAATGTTTTTGAAGCTTTTTCCTCAGATTCTTTTAACAATCTTCGTGTAATTATAATTTTTTTCATAGTTAATTTTTTTGTAATATTTTTGGTTTTGGACCACCAGTATACCAGTCTAATATCTCGATGGTATGTAAAATTGGTGTTTTGGTTCCATTAGAAATTTGAGTAATACAGCCTATATTTCCTGTCGAAATAAAATCAGGTTTTAAACTCTCAATGTTTTTAACTTTTTTGTTTAACAGCTCTTTTGCAATTTCAGTTTGTAAAATATTATAAGTTCCAGCGGACCCACAACAAATATGTCCTTCAGGAATTTCCATAATTTCATTATTTGTTTTTGAAAGTAATTCCATGGGTTGTCTGTGTACCTTTTGCCCATGTTGCATTGAGCATGCTGAATGATAAGCAATTTTATATTTCTTGTCCTTTGATTTAAAATTTAGTTTTAGATTTTCATTTAAATATTCAGATACATCTTTTGTTAAATCAGAAATTACCTTAGCTTTTTTTTTCATTTTTCCATCATCTTTAAAGATAAAACCATAGTCTTTCATGGTAGTTCCACAGCCTGAAGTGTTAGATAAAATAGCATCTAAATTACCTTTTTGGTGTTCATCATACCAAGTATTAATATTATTTCTAAAATCTTGGTGTGCATCAACTTCTTTTCCCAAATGATGATTTAACGATCCACAACATCTAATCTTTTTAGGAACAATAACTTCAACACCATGTCTGTTTAAAAGTCTAATGGTTGCCTCATTAATTTGAGGTGAAATTTCTTTTTGAACACAACCAGTTAAAAGTGCAACTCTTGCAATTTTTTTTTGTCCAGCAACTGCATAAACTTCTTTTTGTTTTATGGTCTTTTTAGGAAAGCTTGTTGGCATTAAATTCATCATATCTTTTATTTTTGATGGCATTAAAAATTGAAAAGGTTTGGCCAATTTAACCATGTAACTTGCTAGTCTAAAATATCCAGTATTTGGAAGGACTACTGATAAAAAATTTCTAATTGCTCTATCAAAAAAAGATCGTTCATAATTTTTTTCAATGTACTTTTTGCCATGATCAATAATATGCATGTAGTTTACTCCGGCAGGACAAGTAGTCATACAGCTATAACAAGATAGACATCTATCAATATGCTTTACTGTTTTTGCTGTTGGTTTTTTTTGATTTTCCAGCATATCTTTAATTAAATAAATTCTACCTCTTGGTCCATCTAATTCATCACCAAATATTTG
>JABMNQ010000079.1 GCA_013204495.1 Candidatus Pelagibacter sp. | reverse complement strand
TATGATCTAGATGAATAGGGGTTGTTGGATAAATTTTATCTAAAATTTTTAGTATCTTTTTAGCCTTTTCTTTTTCATCCATTATTTAAAGTTCAATAAATCTCTCATTGAATAAAGCCCTGGTTTTTTATTGATCAACCATTTTGCAGCAGTTAAAGCGCCATCTGAATAAAGCGCCCTATCAAACGCCTCATGGTTTAATTTTATTATTTCTTTTCCACTTGAGAACATAACCTCATGTTCTCCAATAATTTCACCTTTTCTAATTGAATTAAAATTAATTTTTTTTCCATAAGGAAAAGATTTTTTATTTAAAAACTTTTTACCCATTAAATTATAAAGATTTTTATTTTTTCCACTAGCTATTCCTTTCCCAAGCATTAATGCGGTTCCTGATGGGTAATCTTTCTTATGTTTATGATGAACTTCAAATACTTTGCTTAAGTACTCATCATTTAAGGACTTTGAGGCAACCTCTGTTAAATACATTAATAAGTTAACTCCAAGGCTCATATTACCAGCTTTGAGTATAGGAATTTTTTTTGAGTAACTTTTTATTATAGTTTCCTCTTTTTGACTAAAACCAGTTGTCCCAATCACTACTCTTTTTTTTAATTTAGAGGCAATTTTAAGGATATCGAGAGTACAATTAGGCACGGTAAAATCTATTATAACATCAGTATTTTTAAAAGATTCATCTGTGTTCAGCTTAAGCTTTATTCCTGCTATTTTTTTATTAAGAATTTTATTTTCAGTAAGTGTTACTAATTTAAAATTTTTATTTGTTCTTGAAGATTTAATTAGTTGTTGACCCATTCTACCAAGACAACCTGATATTGCTAAATTAATTTTTTTCATTTAGAAAAATATTAACCTTTTTTAACTAATTAGTCTTTTAGTTTTTCCAAAAACTTTTAGCTTTCTGAAAGAATTGTTTGATGCTGGGATTTGATTTTTCGTTTTCTATTTCTCTAAATTTTTCAAGTAACTCTTTTTGTTCTTTATTTAGTGAGACAGGAACTTCAGTATTTACTTGGACATAAAGATCACCATTTCCACTACCACGCATATAAGGCATTCCTTTTCCTTTTAATCTAAATCGTTTACCATTTTGAGTTCCATCCGGTATTTTTATTTTTGCTTTTCCACCATCAATTGTTGGTATTTCGATCGTGGTACCTAAAGCCGCATCTGCAATAGATATCGGAAATTCAAAAAATAGATTTTCATCAGATCGTTTAAATAAGTCATGGGTGTGAACATTTACAAATAAATATAAGTCACCACTCGCGCCACCTTTGGTGCCAGCTTCTCCCTTGCTAGCTAATCTTATTCGCGTTCCATCATCCACACCTTTTGGTATTGTTACTGATATTTTTTTTGAAGCTTGTTTATTACCTTGGCCATTACAATCATTACATGGATGGGTAATTTCTTCTCCAGAGCCTGCACATTGAGGACAAGTCTGCTGTACAGTAAAAAAACCTTGGTTTGATCTTACTTTACCGTTTCCGCCACAAACTGAGCATCTATCAGGAGAGTGACCAGGTTTAGAGCCATTACCTTTGCAAGTGTTACATTTTTCAGTAGTTGAAAATTTAATATCTTGTTTTTTACCCTCATAAGCTTCTTTAAGAGTAATTGATAAATCATATCTTAAATCTGAACCTCTATTACTAGTATTTTTTCTTCCTCTTGGACTTCCCCCACCTCCAAAATCACCAAAAAAATCTTCAAATATATCTGAAAAATCAGCACCACCAAAGCCTCCGCCTTGTCTTCCTCCGCCTCCGCCCTCAAAGGCAGCATGACCAAAGTTATCATAATTTTGTTTTTTTTCTTTATTTGAGAGAATACCATACGCCTCACCGGCTTCCTTAAATTTATCTTCAGAAGCTTTGTCGCCGGGATTTTTATCTGGGTGATATTTTACTGCTAACTTTCTGTAGGCTGATTTTAATTCTTCTGGGCTCGCACTTTTATTAACACCCAAGACGTCATAAAAATCTCTTTTAGCCATAAGTTACTTTAAGATGATTGTTGTTGTAAGACTTAGGCGCTTTTTTCTTTATCTTCTTCTTTGCCCTCATTGCTTTCCTCTTTAACTTCTTCAAAGTCAGCATCAACTACATTATCGTCTTTTTTTCCTTCATCATTTTTATCACCTTCTTTAGATGAACCTTCTTTTTTTTCTTGAGACTTGTAAATTGCTTCGCCTAATTTCATAGAAGCTTGAACTAAAGTTTCAGTTTTTTTCTTAATATCCTCAGTATTAGTTCCCTTGATAGCTTCTTTCAAGTCAGAGGAAGCATCTTCAATTGCTTTTTTATCTGCATCAGAAACCTTAGCACCGTGTTCTTTTATATTTTTTTCAGTAGAGTGCAGAAGAGTGTCTGCTTGATTTCTAACATCTACAGATTCTCTCTTCTTTTTATCCTCTTCCTTGTTTGCTTCAGCATCCTTGACCATTTTTTCAATCTCTTCATCACTTAAGCCACCCGAAGCTTGGATTTGAATTTTTTGTTCTTTGCCAGTTCCTTTATCTTTTGCAGAAACACTAACAATTCCATTAACATCAATATCAAAAGTTACTTCAATTTG
>JABMNQ010000078.1 GCA_013204495.1 Candidatus Pelagibacter sp. | reverse complement strand
TTTTCATTTATTGCAAAAATCCTATCTTCTATTTCCTTTGTTGAGTTTTTTACAATTGAAGTGGCTAGAATTAATATAAAAATTATTATAAAAGCTATCTTCTTCATAATTTCTGAGAAAAATTTTCAATTTTAATTAAATGATCAAACTTTTCCAAAATATCTGTTTCCAAAACATAAAAATCCTCTTTTTTTATGACATATCTTAATTTAGCAGATCTTGAGGGTGGATTTTCTTGAATTTCTTTAGCACATGGAGTGATTGGTTTTTTACTAATAGATTTGAATAAATTAATTTTATCGTCTCCCTTTGGCATATACCGTGAAACACTTTTGTTTTCAGACAAGCTTTTAAAAAAATATTTCACTATTCTATCTTCAAGAGAGTGAAATGTTACTACTGCTATAACGCCATCTTTTTTAACTACTTTAGCTGCATTGATTAATCCATAAATTAATTCACTAATTTCTTTATTAACGAATATTCTTAGTGCTTGAAAAACCTTTGTTGCACTATGTGTTTTACTATTATTTTTTCTTTTTGAGGATTCAATAATTCTTACCAATTCTTCTGTGGTAATTTTTCTTGTAGCTCTATCTTCTACAATGTTGTGTGCTATTCTATTGCTATCTTTTTCATCACCAAAATATTTAAATATTTGAGCAAGTTCTTTTTCATCTAAAATATTAATTGCTTCCTTTGCTGAAAATTCATTTATTCCCATCTTCATATTGAGTTCACCAACAGCTTCAAATGAAAGTCCTTTTTTTGGGTCTTTTATCTGATTAAGTGAATAACCTAAATCAAAGATTACTCCTTTTATATTTTCATTTTTGAGCTTTAAATTATTTAATTGACTAAATTTAATATTTTTAAATAAAAACCTGTCTTTAAAAGAATTTTTAACCTTTTCAGCTTTTTTTAAACTTTCTAAGTCTCTATCTAAAGCGATAACTTTTGTTTCTGCAAAGCTTAGAATTTTATTTGTGTAACCACCTTGACCAAACGTACAGTCAATAAATGTGCCACCATATTGAGGGGTAATAATACTAATTAATTCACTTAGCAGTACCGGATAATGATTTCTCAAATCTGGTACTATGGTGGCTATCATTTATTTTTTTGAAGACCATTAATTCTTTTGTCTTCTTAAAAATGCCGGAATTTCTAGGTCGTCGTCATCACTGATATTTTTGTTATTTTCTGTTGATAAAAAGCTATCCGATTCAATATCTTCTTTATCTGAACTGAACAAATCCGGTGCAGTTTCACCTTCTACAGCAAAATTTTCAAGTCCATTTGAAGTTTCTTCAACTTCTAATGATGAATTGTTTTCTTCAGTTTCACCCATAACATTAAGAGCCTCTTCTGTAAAAGATTGCTCATGGTCATCCGCATGATTATTTTCTACAACACTTTCAACTTCTTGGGTGTTGACAGTTTGCTGATTAATCATCTCAGATGAAGATGGATTTAAACTAGACTCTGCAATAATTTCATTCTCTAACTTTAATGCATTTGCACCATATGAAATGGGGCTAGACATTGTAGGAGAAAAATTAAATGATTGAGCCGAACCTGCTTTTCCAAAATCTGAATATCCAGGATTTCTGTTTTGTATTCTGTGAACCATATTAATTACAGATTTACTTTCGGGTTGTTGTCCATCTAATGCTGTTGCAACAATTGATACTCTGATTTTTCCATCAAGATCTGCAGAAGTAATAGCCCCAATAATTACTTCAGCCTCTGGGTCTACTTCAGCTCTTATTTTATTAACTATTTCATCAACTTCAAAAAGCTTAAGATCCTTACCACCAGTAATATTTACTAACAATCCTTTTGCACCTTTTAACGTGTAGTCATCAATTAATGGATTGCTGATCGCCATATCTGCTGCTTTTGCTGCTCTACCTTCACCCTCAGCTTCACCAGTTCCCATCATTGCTTTTCCCATTGAAGCCATTACAGTTTCAACATCAGCAAAATCTAAATTAACTATACCTGGTCTAACCATTAGATCTGTTACACTTTGTACACCTTGCATTAAAACATTATTTGAAAGATTAAAAGATTCTTCAAATGTAGTTTGCTCATTTGCAACTTTAAACAAGTTCTGATTTGGAATTACAATAATTGTATCCACATGTTTTCTTAATTCTTCGAGACCTTGTTGAGCTCTTCTCATTCTTGAAGGTCCTTCGTATAAAAAGGGAAGTGTCACTACACCTACTGTTAAAATATTTAATTCTTTTGCAGCTCTTGCGATAACGTGCGCTGCACCAGTTCCGGTTCCACCACCCATACCAGCAGTAATGAATACCATGTTTGCACCTTGAAGTATGTTTACAATTTCATTCAAAGATTCGTCAGCCGCTGCTTGACCAATGTCATGCTTGGCTCCTGCTCCCAAACCTTTTGTTAAATTTAAACCTATTTGAATTCTTGCTTTAGCTTTACTTAATTTTAAATCTTGAGCATCTGTATTTA
>JABMNQ010000011.1 GCA_013204495.1 Candidatus Pelagibacter sp. | reverse complement strand
GAATATAAATGCAGCAATAAATAGTTTTTTCATTATTTTCCTCTTTAATTGTTAACGATTTATAAAAATCAAATTAAAGACTATTTCAATAAATTTTCAATAGGAGATTTATTTAATTTTTTGAAGCTTATATACAGAAAGAATAACAATTGATCCTCCAATTGCACTAAGAAGAGTAGGGATTTCGCCAAAAATAAAGAATGTTAGAACTAAGCCAAATATTGGAAATAAAGAATAGAAAGGCATAACCTTATTAACTGAATAAAATTTATACAAATAAAACATAGAAGTGTGAGCAACAACAGAAACCATCACGCCGTTGTGAAGCAAGAGTAGCCAAGTATACAAATCAATATTTTTTAATTGATTAATAGTATTACCTTCAAAAATAATTGAAAAAAGCAAAAGAGTTATAAAACCGGTAAAGCCCATTATGGCGTTAGTTAGCTTTACATCTATATCTTTAATATACCGAGAAAATACATTTGCAATACCATAAAAAAAAGCTGAGACAGCGCAAAGTAGAATTGCAAAAATTTCGCTTTTTAAATTAGGATCATACCCAATAAGAAAAATTCCAAAAAAAGAAATAAATATTAGTAGCCACATTTTAGGAGTTACTTTTTCACCTAAGAATATTGAGCTAGCAAGTACAGCAAAAGGAATTGCAAGTTGTGCACCGATAATAATAGGCGCAATCATAGTTGCTTTTTGTAGTGATAAATTTAAAAAAATAAAAACACCAAAACCCATAGATAGAGAGAAGCCAGCTAAAGGTAATCGATATTTCTTACTTGGAATTTTGAATTTGCAAAAGGGAGCCAAGCAAACAAAAAGTATAAACATCCTGAGAGATGCAGCTAACATTGGGGATAATGATGTATTTAATGCAAGCTTATTAATTGGATAAGAACTTCCAAAAAGAAGCATAATAAATAAAACTAAAATATAATGTCTAAGTGTCAATTATTAACCCATTGTGAATGGATCTGTCATCGGTTTATCCGAAGAATTGAACCATGTAGTTTTTATTCTTGTATATTCTTTAATTGATTCAATACCCGCTTCTTTGCCATAACCACTATCTTTAATTCCTCCAAATGGAGCCATGGGTGATATTAATCTATAAGTATTTACAAAAACTATTCCAGCTCTGATTGCTTTAGAAACCCTCATGCCTCTACCAAAATTTGATGTATAAACGCCAGAAGATAAACCATATTTATTATCATTCATTTTATTAATTACCTCTTCTTCAGTATCAAATTTCATTACAGATAAAACAGGACCAAATAATTCATTTTCTGCAGTAGGTAAGTTGTGATTTGGACATTCAATTATTGTTGCTGGAAAATAATAACCTTTATTTGATATATTGGATCTTTTACCACCACATCTGATTTTTCCACCTTGTTCAATAGTGGCTTTAATATTTTTTTCTATATTGTCTAATTGTTTAAAACTATTTAAAGGACCCATTTGAGTGTCCTTATCCATTGGGGCACCTAATTTAATTTTTTCTGCTTTGGTAACTAATTTATCTAAGAATTCGTCATAGATACTTGATTGAATATAAAGTCTTGATCCAGCTATGCAGCTTTGGCCACTTGCACCAAAAATACCAGCAGTAATTCCATTTAGAGCATTTTCTTGTTCTGCATCATTAAATACAACAACAGGACTTTTTCCACCAAGTTCTAAGCTTACTTGAGATAAATTTTCTGCAGAATTTTTGACAATATGTTTTGCTGTTTCTGGTCCACCAGTAAAAGCTATTCTTTCAACAAGGTTGTGTGTAGTTAAAGCTTTACCACAGGGCTCACCTAAACCAGTAATTACATTCACAACTCCTTTAGGTATTCCTGATTTTTCTACTAATTTAGCAAATTCTAATAAAGTTACAGGTGCAAGTTCTGATGCTTTTATCACAACTGTATTTCCCATCGCTAATGCTGGTGCAAGCTTTACAGCAGTTAATAGCATTTGTGAATTCCAAGGAATGATTGCGGCAACTACACCAATAGGTAT
>JABMNQ010000010.1 GCA_013204495.1 Candidatus Pelagibacter sp. | reverse complement strand
CCCACGACCTGCTGATTACAAATCAGCTGCTCTAGCCAGCTGAGCTACATCGGCTTTTTCACTTTTTTACCACTTAAAATTAGCCATAAAAAAGTCCGCTATTTCTAACGGACTGCAAATGTATATAAATTATTTTTTCTAAAAAACTTTTTTTTAAAAATTATCTTATAAAAATGTTCTTTGTTTTTGTTTGCGCTTTTTAAGTTGTCTTTCTAAAGATTGTACACATTCATCAGTTCCTTCTTCAAAAGTCCTCGCTTCCTTTTTCACAATTAGGTCATCACCCGGAATACTTAATAAAATCTCTACTGTTTTATTTTGTTTTTCAGATGTTTTCTGAACTTTCAAAAAAACATCTGCAAAAATTATTCGGTCATAAAATTGTTCTAATTTAGACAGTTTCTTTTCAATAAACATTATAAGCTTATCATCTGCCGCAAAATTTGGGGTCTGCACATTTACTTTCATAGGTCGCTTTTAGTTTTTAAATTAATTTACTTTTTGTTGTAGGAATTGATTTAAAGTATTTATTAATAAATTATATTCATTTGATTCTACTTTATAAGTAATCATTATTTTGAATTTCGAGGATGTGCTTTTTTATAGACTTCTTTTAATTTAACAATACTATTATGTGTATAAACTTGCGTTGATGCAAGACTGGAATGCCCAAGAAGCTCCTTCACTGCATTTAAATCTGCTCCTTCATTTAATAGGTGTGTTGCAAAAGAATGCCTCAATATGTGTGGACTCTTTTTAACCTTTTCAGAAGCTTCACTAAAGTATGCATTAATAATTCTGTAGACAAGTGTTTCATAAATTTTAACTCCCTTTATAGACAAGAAAAAATGCTTATCGTCTTTTATATAGTTCAGATTTTTTCTGAATTCAAGATATTGTTCTATCGAAATTGCCACAGGGGATAGCAAAGGAATAATCCGCTCTTTTTTGCGTTTCCCTAATACTTTAATCGTCTTTTGGGATACAGAAACATCTGCAAGCAATAATCCAACTAATTCTGCTCGCCGAATACCAGTAGAATAAAAAAGTTCGACGATAAGCTTATTTCGAACACTTTCAAAATCATCTGCACTTTTAAGCAACTCCAACACATTCTCAATTTCTTTTTCAGAAAAAGGGATTTGTATTTTCTTAGCCGTTTTTAAGGCTTTATGTTTTGCTAATGGATTTATTTCAATCTGAGAGGTTTTGAGTAAAAACTTATAATAGGTTTTTAAAGAAGACATCTTCCGATTGATGCTTCGATTCGAAATATTTTTATCCACTAGAGAAACAATCCAGCTTCTTATTATTGAGTAACTGACCTGATTAATAGTTGTATAATTATAACCTTCAGAAGCGAACGCTAAAAAACTTTCTAAATCCTTTTTATATGCTGTAACGGTGTGAGGGGAATATTTCTTTTCTAAAGCGAGGTAATCTATGAATTGGGAAAAGGGCATAAAAAAATCCGTTAGAAAGTAAAAATACTATAATCTAACGGATTTATTTAATTATTAAAAGGAATTACTAGATTTCTTCTGCATCTCTTAATCCTTGAATGTATTGTGCTTTTTTAACTTGCGCTCTACGTTTTACAGAAGGCTTCATGAAAGCTTGTCTTGAACGCAACTGTCGCATTGTTCCTGTACGATCGAACTTACGTTTGAAACGTTTTAATGCTCTGTCGATATTTTCTCCGTCTTTTATTGGTATTATTAACATAGTGTCTTAACCTCCTCTCTTTAGGTCGGCAAAGATAAAAAGTAATTTAGAATTATCACTAAAAATAAAAAAAATTATTGCTTATATAGAGATGCTCGTTTACTTAAATCTTGAATTAACTTCTCTTCCTCATTACTTTCTAGTAGTACGTTATAGTTTTTCCAAAATTCTTTATTGTATGGTCTCGATAAAAAAATATCCTCAGACCAGTCATTTTGCAACGTTTGGCTTATAATCTCTGGGTCCTGAATAATTTCAGTAAATAATATTTCTTGAATTGTAAAGTAAAACTGCTCATCTTTATTTTTACGTAGCTCATCCTCTTTCTTTTCTTTTTCTGAAGACCTATCCCCTATATTAACTAGTTTAGGTGTTTCATAATACAAATAATTAGGATACATTTTACCATCATACTCCCTATATGTCATTATAAGTTTATGATTTATTTTTGTATCGAAAAGACTCTTGCTTCTTCTTTTTTGAGCTTCAGAAGCAGCAACTAGCTCATATTCTATTTTTTTAATCGCGTAATTATCCCAATAAATATAAAGCCAGCCATTTGCTTCATAGCCTTCGTTGTAAATGTTTTTAGTATTTAAACCTATCATCTCTTTACTCTTTGAAATCTTTATCTTATAAAGTTTTCTTTCATTGTCAACGAGTATGGTATCTAAATCAAACTGATGCTTATCAAGCATACCTTTGCCAAATAAAGCCTGCTGCATATTAGAATTTCGCAACAAATTAAGTCGTCCCTTAAAGAGATTCTCTAAACCATTAACTCGGCTATCGTTCCATTTTATTGCTTTAACCAAAGAAATAGTTTCAATTGTATCCCTGATTAGATTTTTAGGTTTTAAATTGCTGTTTTTTGAATTATTTTTAAGGTATGCAGCGTATGTAAACAAACTATCTATATCTCTTAAATCGTAACTCTTTCTTGTTTCATCAACATTAATTTTTAAGTTATCTGCTGAACCAGAAGCATAACTAGAATCATACAATGTAAGAGCACTTTCAATAAGCCATTTATATTCTTTTTTATTGCGCTCTTTATGTCTCAAAAATCCTTTTTGCAAATAAGGTTGCTCAGGCAAATTTTCTGTTAATCTTTCAATAGCCTTTAAAACAATATCGTTACCGGTTTTTGGTCTTGTTTCTGCTATAAGTATTATCTCATCTAAAGACGCTATATCTTCTTCCAGAAATACATCCATCGTATAATCAAAATCAGTTATAATAGTTTTAAAACTTTTATAACCAATAGAAGAAATAACAAGTGTATCCTTTTCAAATTCTTGAGGCACAACCAAAACAAACCTACCGTCTGTGTTACTTATAGTTCCTATGGTTGTGTTTTTTATGTAAATACTAGCACTTTCAATTGGCTGGAACGTTGAAAAATCGGCAATTTTACTTTTAATCTCTGTCTGTCCAAAAGCACTAATACAAAAGACACTTATTGATAAACTAAAAAAATGCTTTAAAAAACTATATTTCATCTTTTACATATTGATTTTAACTTGACAACCTTTTACTCATAAAATATAAAGAAAATCTTACTTGATATGATCTATGTAGCTGGCTTATAATCCTTACCATCTATCACCATTTTAGCGATAATCCTAATTAATTTTCGCTAAAATATCTCAACAAATTAAGTTGCTGGCTTATAATCCTTACCAT
>JABMNQ010000009.1 GCA_013204495.1 Candidatus Pelagibacter sp. | reverse complement strand
TCCTCAAACTACGGAAGTAGTTGGGGCAACAATACATGGGGGAACTATATTATTTACTCATTAAATAAATTTGGACCTTTAGTTGTTGCAGGAGGAAATCAAATTGTGTATTCTACAAATCTTGGTGATAATTGGAAAACTACGTCAGGAGCTTATGGAGATCAATGGTCAGTACTAGCTTCTAATCCGACAGAAATATTTGCTGGTCAAAGAAGTTTTTCATTATCACCAACCGTTCATATTGGAGTATGGAAAAGTAGTCTATTAAATCTTATAGACACCACTGCAAATCTAGATGAGAATCATATTTCATCAAATCTTAGTATTTATCCAAATCCCACAACTGATAAACTTAATTTAAGTTTTACTTCGAAAAATGCTAAGAGAATATCAATTAGATTACTAAATCTGTTGGGATCAGAGGTTTTTACAGATGATATAAAAATATTTTCAGGGAATTACACCACAATAATTAATTTATCAAACAATAAAAAAGGTATTTATTTTCTAGAAATTACCACTAATCTAGGCGTTAGTAGTAAAAAAATTATTCTTCAATAAAAGGTACCAATAGCGTTCATAAAATAGTCTAAAGCACACTAGAATTATTTAATGGTTTTCTTTATTTCGGTGGTAATGGGACCGTAGGAGGTACTGATAATTTTTTAAAGCTTAAGCAGTAGCTTTTTTATGCGTCCAATTGCCCCATTTCGACTCAAAACGTATATACTATAAAAGGATATAATAGTTATGGCAAACAATACGGGAATAAAGTACGGAGGCAGGCAGCAAGGTACTGCCAACAAAGCAACTGCAAGGCTTAGAGAGGCTCTTTTGAAGAACATACTCTACTTATTTTTAGCCCTTGCTTCTTGTGGAAGGTCTCCACAGACAACTGCTGAAGAATATACAGCTCAAGAATATTTGATTAGTGCTGTTTCAAGATGTTATTTGAATGAGTGGGATGGTGCTATAGTTGACTTTACTAAAGCTATAGAAATTGAACCTAATTATATTGAGGCTTATCGCAAGAGAGGTATTGCTAAAGAAACATTAAAAGACTTCTCAGGAGCAATAGCTGACTATACTAAAGCTATTGAAATTGATCCTAATTATGCGTTTGCATATTGTGACAGAGGTTTTGCAAAAGATAAATTAAAAGACTTCTCTGGAGCAATCGCTGACTATACTAAAGCTATAGAAATTGATCCTAATTATGCTCGTGCTTTTCATGACAGAGGTGTTACAAAAGGAAAATTAAAAGACCACTCTGGACTTATAGCAGATTGTACTATAGCCATAGAAATTGATCCTAACTATGCTACTGCTTATTTTAATAGAAGTGTTTCAAAATTTTATTTGGGGGACATGATAGGTGCTTGTAAAGACGCTAGAAAAGCTCAAGAATTAGGAGATGATGCTTCAATCCTCATAAAGAAGGCATGCAACTAAACCATAGGCATTTCTTCTTCCTTCAATTCATGGAGCTCTAAACCTCTTCCCTCACTTGACTTCTTATATCACAATACCCCTTAATACCCTTATTATTAACACTTTTTGTTTTTGATAAAACATTAGCTCAAAAGTTACAGTGCAACTAAAAATATGTTTGTTAATGCGCATGTGGATAGCCAATAATATCTATAGACTCATTCTTTCAATTCCTTTTTTAAAATGTAGCCTCGTCAAATGCAAAATCCATTAAGATGAAAAAACAAGTTGCAAAACCTTGTTAAGCCAATTAAAATCACATTAAAGATATAATGCATTTTGCAACATGATTTAGATTCAGGTAAATTCATATGGATGGACATGAATTAACATAGATTAATCTAAATTAACATAGATTAACGCGTTGTTCATTTAGGCGAATACCGAAAAAGCATAGTTTTTGAACCAAGTTAATTTAGATGGATTTAGCTTGTGTTTCTGTTGCACATTTGTGCAATATAATGGCTTGCAAGTTGGTTTTAACGATAAAACGTATCGCTGTTCTGGTAATAACTTATTACCCAATAGTACT
>JABMNQ010000077.1 GCA_013204495.1 Candidatus Pelagibacter sp. | reverse complement strand
TCGTAGGTTCGAGTCCTGCCCCCGCTACTAAGGAGTAATCAGAAATGGTTACTCTTTTTTTTTGCGGTAAACTGAGTGTTTGCACACTATATCATAGTTTTCAACCATCATAGATTAGTCATTCAAATATAAATAAAAACTGGCAGCAACCAGATAACAGCTGGCAGTAAATGGTCCATATCTGGCAGTTAGCTGGCAGTAAAACTGGCAGTAAAAAGCCAAAAAAACATCAAACCATTTTCTGTTTCACAGACCCCCCCTCTTGAAATAAGTCAGTTTTCTTTTACGGGTAGCCTTCCTGAAACCGTATAAGAAATAATGCATTCCATATTTACCTTGTACAAATTTAACATAATTTCATTTAAACAAATTTATCCATTTTTTGTATTAAGGATACCGTCAAAAATATAATATAACCATCTATATATAAGCATATTAACTATAAATTTATCTCACCATTCTTAGCTGAATAAATTTTATTTTCTTAGCTTAAGGTCAGAATGCTTTTCTAGATTAATGATGTCAAATGGGTTAAGACTATTCACTTTCCTACATCTTACATTTTTAACCGTTATATCACTAACCCTTAAAAGAGACTTGATAAATTTAGGTGGACTAGATACATTACTCACTGCTTTTAATCTATTTTTACTCTCAGTTTTAGTAACCTCTATTAGAAGCCTAATAATATTTTTAATTTTTTCATTAAATTCAGCAATTGTGTATGTTTTTGATGATTTGAAATATACTGAAAGTTGATTGTGATATGCAAGATCTACGTTAGCTGTTATGAAGCTATGAAACTGAACATGATAATTGAGATACTCCAGCTCTTTCTTCCAATTATCCTTTTCTAAAATGTTTCTAATTTTTACTAATACTTTCTTCTCAATTAGCATATCACAGTCCTTTACTAATTCATACATGCGTATGGTTTCTTTAGCAATTTTGCCACTATAACTTATGTTATCTTTTACATCTTTGATGATTTTATTTTTACCCAACTCCTTAACCAGTTCTAGAATTTGATCAGAAGTTTCAATCTCCTTTTCCACAGCTTCGTCTTTACAATATTCTGTTTGATCAATTACAAAATGTGTGTTCAATGCTTTTTTATATTTCTCTACTGATACAAGTGTGGAGTATGTATCTTTTTGAACCAATACATTATCTATTTTAATGTAGCTAATTTCTAATCCTGTGTCACTTTCGGCTATTATTGATTCATAATTATCATTACCATTTACCATCCATTTAGATAGTGCATAACCAAAATCTTGTAAATATGAAATGTTAGAAGCTATAGCTTCTTGACTAGTAGATATAAAATTTTTTAAAATAGGAATAGCATTTTTTAATTCATTAAAATCATACTTATAGTGTGGGATATTTTGAAACTTCCCAATTACTTTTATAGAAGCCGCTCCTTTTCTCAATCTACCACATATCTGATAGACTGTCTTAGCGCTGATGGCTAGTGCACGGACTTTTGCATCTACTGCAATTATCACATGTGCATCATCTTCTAAATCAAACCCATTAAAATAGGCAGCGGTTATAAAGTTTATTTTTTTAGGTAATGCAGTATCAATGATTTCTGATCTCTCATAACCATCTATTGGGTTTTTTTTGGAAGAGCTATATAATATGGCTATATCATCTTTTGATACAGACACATTCTCTAATTCTTTTACAATATTGTTTATTCCCTTTAGGTAATTGTAAGCAACTAAAATATTTTTATCATCCTTACCATTTATCAATTCTCTTATAGTTTCAATAGTTCTTCTTTCTACATTATTTGTAACCAATAAGTCTAAATGAGTTTTAACTTGATCTTTATACTGGATTTTTGTAAATGGCTCATTTTTTAAAGCAGGATCATGAAATATTGAAATGGTTGCAGATAATAGACTTCTTTTTTCTACTGGATGATTCTTGTAAATTTTCAAACAATCATGCATCACATTTCTAAAAGAGCTTTGCTCCTGCATGCTATCTATTTCATCTAACAAAAGATGAAAATCTGTGCAATCCGCCCCTTCAATCTCTTTTAAATAATCATACAGAAATATAAGCTGATCTGATACACACGTAATTTTAATAGGTTGTTCATTCTGTTTACATGCATCTAAGTATTTGACAAACCTATCTTTAGTGCTATCACTAATTTCAAAACCCTTAGTGGTCAATAATCCTTTAATTACTTGCTTTTTCTTTTGAATAGCTCCAAAATAGAAAATTTGATAGTTATTGTAATATGACCGCTTTTTAGATTTTGAATCTGCCGTGTGTTTTAATGGCTCAACAACAATAGAATCTCTAGGACAATCAAGTTCCAATGTGGTTCCTCCTAGACCAGTTACAGTCTTGTCAATAATACCATGAGGTAAATAATTAAGAACGTGCCCTAACTTAGTGGGTTCATCATTTCCAGTTCTGTTTTTTATAGTTACAGTTCTTTTGTTACCATCGTTAGTATCACTAACCAATAAAGCACTATCCTTAATGTCCATATTTAGGGGTTGAAGGTAGCAACAAAAAACGTATTCATCCCTCTCTCCCCCTTCTGCTATTCTGCTCCCCAGCTAAATTTCGGAAGTGTGTCACCCCCTGTAGGGTATACAGTATTTGTAAATTATATAGCCTCAAAAAGAGGTTCTTAAGTTTTATGTCCTAATAATATTAATATAGCTATCAGTAAGAAATATTTTAAAAGAACAAGGGTTTCAACTGAACTCTGCCATCAGTATAAAGTGTATAGGTTTGATTTATTTCCAATGAGTCAATATCTATTAGACCTTGGCCACTGAGTGATATAAGCTTCTCAAAGAGTAGATTTCTTTCTTGGGTATTATTTGTAATGAATTCCAATCCATTTAGAAAATCAT
>JABMNQ010000076.1 GCA_013204495.1 Candidatus Pelagibacter sp. | reverse complement strand
CATTAAAGGAATTGCAATATATCCGCGAGGAATATGAAGACAGCTATAAATGGTTGTTAATTGGTCTTTGTATTGGACAACGAGTATCGGATTTACTGAGATTGAGCCCGGGAAATCTTAGAAAAGCAAATTCTGGAATGTATATAGATATCGTCCAACAGAAAACTAAGAAGGCAGTGACTGTGGGTGTGGCAGACCCTTTAGCTATTGAAATATTAGAGAATGAGTTTCCAAGAAAAGTATCTCAAGTGGTATTTAATAAACAGATTAAAGCACTTTGTAGAATGGCGAGAATTGATGGATTGGTGAGTGGGTTTAAAAACAACCCGAAGACAAGAAGGAAGGAAATTGTAGCTGCGCCAAAATACGCCTTTGTGACCTCACATATTATGCGACGTTCTTTTGCTTCTAATTATTATGGTAAAATTGAAACACCGCTGCTTATGAACATAACGGGAAACACTAAAGAGAGTGCATTTTTAACTTATTTTGGCACGCATCAAAATAAAGATGCTTTAGCAGATTTGTTTATGCAACAGGCGGGAGTTATTTGGTAGGATCCCGGTCTTTGTCAAAATGACCTTGGCTATCAATTTCCTTTAGTCTATCTAATGTAAATTTATCTCGTACTGATTTTGTTTTAGGAAAGATATAATTAGAAAGGGTTACAAAAACTTTTACCCGTTCTGTTTTGGTTAGTTTTTCTTGGTTTATAAGCAGATAATCCAACACTTTTTCGTAGAGCATTTCCATCTTTTCTTTGATGGAAGGTCCTTCTTTTTTAGCAGGTCCTCGTTTGGATCTTTTTCCTGCTTTCTTTGCTGATTTTGGGTCGAATGGCATGTTTATTAAAATTAGATTCTAAACCAAATGTAAAGAAAAAAAGTTTAGTTTTTTAATAACCAACTGCTAGACTGTATTTTAACACCCAATCCATCAATTAAGGTAATTCCCATTTGATCACAGATATGTCTTTCCGAAATAGTATTATTATTCTGATCCCATTATCCATTCATTAAAATATGATTTTTATAAAGGACAGGACGATTACTGGAATAACAAGAGTTAAATAACCGAAAATTCGATTTGTTCAAAATTTTTTTTTATTTCATAATAATAATTATTCATTTTAATTAAGTATTTGTTGAACCGTTTTTATAATCATTCGCTAAAAAATAAAATATCGTCTTGTTTTGGATTAACAAACTCATTATCTAAAGTCCTATTTAATCCTTCTTTTAATGTAAAAGGTGGGTTAAACACATTATTAACTTTAGATGCATTATATTGAGTTGTTGCACAAAATTTTTTAACTCTCACTGAACTTATTAGTGTTTTTTTTCTAAAAATAAAAGATACTATATCAAAACAATATCCACCTATCATTCCAAACAAATATGGGATTTTCAGTTTAGTTAATTTAATATTTAATTTTTTTTCAATAACTTGAGTAAGTTCATTCATTGAGAAGTCTGGTTTATCTGCATAATTAAAAACATAATACCCATCTTGGGAAACTTCCAATCGATTACTTATAAAGGCAACTATATTACCAACATAAGCCATTGATTTTTTATTAACACCTTTACCAATCATTATAAATCTTCCAGATGAAATTTGCTTAAGTAAATTATAAACATTACCCCTATTCCTCTCCCCAAAGATAACAGTAGGTCGAAGTATCGTCACTGATTTGTTTTTAGGATCATTTTCGTACCACTGTTTTATTACTAATTCAGCTTCCCATTTAGATTTACCATAATGGTTAAATGAGTCTTCAACATGATCTTCATCAGGATTGATTTTATTTAAACCATAAATTGCCACTGAACTAGTGAAAATTAAATTTTTAACACCAGCTAAATCCATGGCTTTTAACACATTCTTTGTCCCTTCAACATTAACGTCATAATATAATGAAATAGGTGAAACATCGTCTCTATGCTCAGCAGCCAAAAGGACTACGCTAGAAATACTTTCACTTATTTTTATTTCGTTAAAATTTGTAATGTTTCCAATTGTGGTAATTTTAGGATAAAATGGACTTTTGTTTTTGTCTAGATTCTCACATTTGATATTATCAAGTTCTGAGATTAGTCTTGACCCAACAAATCCTGACCCACCTATTATTAAGACACTCATATGTTTAATTAAGTTATTAGTTCATTGATTTTTTTCAGCATAAATTGTTACAAGATTGATCTATTTTAATATAATTAGAACAACAAATATTTAAAAATTAAATGGAGAATTTAAATCCTTAAAAGTTGATAAATTTTTGTCTTTTGCTGATAACTGAACTTCATTCTTAGTTAGACCCCAGTTTATATTCAAATCAATATCATCGAACTTAATTCCGGAATCATATTCCGGCGCATAGGAATTGTCTACTTTATAAGCAAAAGTAGCAGACTCACTTAACACCAAAAATCCATGAGCAAAGCCTCTGGGAACAAACAATTGTCTTTTATTCTCTCCTGAAAGCTCTACCGCTAAATGCTTACCATAAGTTGGAGACCCCTTTCTAATGTCCACAGCAACATCTATTACTTTACCCTCAATACATCTTACTAGTTTAGCTTGTTCATAGGGTGGTTTTTGAAAATGCAAACCTCTTAAGACTCCTTTAGAAGATTTAGATTCATTATCTTGAACGAACTTGATAGGATATACGTTTTCTTCAAATTTCTCTAAATTAAAAGATTCTAAAAAATAACCTCTATTATCTCCATAAACTGAAGGTTCTATTATATAAACATCTGATATTTCTGTTTTAGTATACTTCATTATTTTATTTAGTTAATTTTAATAAATATTGACCATAGCCATTTTTCTTTAAGGGTTGTGCTAATTTGATTAACTGTGCTTTGTCTATATATTTCATATTATAGGCAATTTCCTCTAAGCAAGCTACTTTTAGTCCTTGTCTTTTTTCTATGGTTTCTATAAATTGTCCAGCCTCCATTAAAGAATCATGTGTACCTGTATCTAACCAAGCAAAACCTCTACCCAATAATTGTACTTTTAAATCATTTCTCTTTAAATACTCCTGATTCACTGTAGTTATTTCTAATTCTCCTCTATGGGAGGGTTTAATTGTTTTGGCAATTTGCACAACATCATTAGTGTAGAAATACAAACCGACTACTGCATAATTAGATTTTGGATTTTCTGGTTTTTCTTCTATTGAGGTAACTACTCCTTTATTATCAAACGATGCAACTCCATATCTTTCTGGGTCATTTACATAATAGCCAAAAACAGTAGATTTTCCTTCTTCTACATTTTTTCTTGCGTTTTGTAAAGTTTCAGAAAATCCATACCCATAAAAAATATTATCTCCCAAAACCAAACATACATCTTCATTTGCAATAAAATCTTCTCCAATAATAAATGCCTGGGCCAAACCATCAGGACTTGGTTGTTCTTTATAACTTAATTGTATCCCTAAATCCTCCCCTGAACCTAACAACTTCTCAAAATTTGGTAAATCTTCTGGAGTAGAAATAATCAATACCTCTTTAATACCCGCTAACATGAGTACCGATAATGGGTAGTAAATCATGGGTTTGTCATAAACCGGTAATAATTGCTTTGAAACACCTTTAGTAATTGGGTAAAGCCTTGTTCCTGATCCTCCTGCTAATATAATTCCTTTCATTCTTTTTTATTAAAAATTATGTTTTAGTAAATCTATAAACCATTATTATTTTAGATGATCTAAATTTTAATTTATTTTTACGCAACTAGAAAAAATTTAAAACTTGACTTCCTTAAAATCCATAAAAGCCAGTTAAAAAAACTGTTTTCCTACTTTTTTTATTTCCTTATATTGATCAAAAATACGTAATGAAGAGTAATTACTAATTATGTGTTTAGAATTCATTTCTCTATTAAAAAATAAATCATTTTGGGACAGAGAGTAATAATCGTCTAAAAAGAGATTTATTTCTTTTAAATCAAACAAGTTCATTTTTAAATTTATTGGAGAATCTATAACCATTTCATGACATCCTGGATTTAATAATGTAATTATGCCTAATCCAAAATACATGCCTTCAACATTAACTCTATTTAATCCTTCTCTGTTTGATAATGTTAAAATAAAATCTGATAATTTATAGTAATGATCTATGTTTTTAGTTTCTTCTACATATTTAATTTTATCGCTTGCTCTTATTAAATTATAATCATCGACAGAGATAGAATCAGGATTGTCTTTTTCATAATCACCAATTATTATTAAATCAACTTTATGTCTATTTAAAGTTTTAGTTAATTCATCTAAATTTTCTAATAAAATTGAAAAACCTTTTGCTTTTATTAATCTACCTACTATTAGCATACTTTTTTTAAATTTTTTATTTATGTTTGGTGAACTAAAGTTATTGAAATCTATTCCAGAGCCAGAAACCAAATTAATTTTTCTTCTTAAAAGTTTTTCAAGTTTAATTTTATCATCTGAATTTTGAACAACTAATTCGTTTATAAATAAACTTGAAAATTTCAATAAGAATTTAGCAATAAAAGTGGTTATATTATTTTTTTCAAATGTATAACCCAGGCCAGTAAACGTAGAAATAACAAATGATTTATAAAAAATAAAACTAGAATAAATAATAGGCTTTACTGTGAAAGCTAAAACTAAATCAGGATTTATTCTCATTTTCAATTTTCTGAGCTCTGCTATATATTTAATATCTCTATAAATGCTTTTACTGTTACCTGACAGATATTTAGAAAAATGATATGTGAAATCATTTACATCTATAATTTCAGTATTTTGAGGACAAGATATGTGAACATCATGATTTAACGAACACAAAAGTAAAAATTCTTTCCTTCTATCTACATTAAACTTAGTGTTTATTAGCACTAAAACTTTTTTTTTCATTTAAAAATTTGACTAGAATTTATTTTAGTAATTAAAGGTTTAATTCAAACCGTTTTAAAATCTATAAAATTACAATTTTTTATTTTTCATGATTCTGAAAAAAAGGTACTTTTAATTTGATTATTTTCTACATGCACGACTAGCATTTTCAATAAATTTTCAAAAGATTTTAAATGAATTTCTGTGTTTGATCCAAAGTTATGAGGATGAAACCAAAAATGATAATCTTTATTTTTTTTAATTGCTGACAGTATTGAATTATAAATTCTCCTATTCCTTAAAAAATTTAAAACTCTACTCTCTGAACATCTATAATACTTGCTAGAAAACCATAAATCTTTATTAGAAGTATATCTTTCATCAGGAATAGCAGGATTATGACCTGATAAATTTATAAAAGAATCAATAAACCTTAAAAATATTAACGTTTTTTTAAATAAGTTATTATTTGAATTTTTTAATTTTTTATCAATCCAATTATTATCAATAGAACGCATGATCATATTTCTACAATCTTTATATGTATTATAAGCATTTTTTGAAAATTTATTTCTGGGGAATACATGAAAACGGCAACTATTTCTTAATAAATCATTTGTTTTTCTTATATCATCAATTATATCAATTTCTGATTTTTCATCAAGCATAGAATGGGAAAAAGTATGTGAACCTATCTCACAATTATCATATTTAGCTAACGCAATGATTTCGTTTTTTGCACATAAAGCTTTTTTTGGAATTAAATTTTGATTTTCAAAAAGGTTAAAATCAATTTCTTTATCTTCCATTAGCATACCAACACATGCAATACTTAATTTGATATTATATTTATTTGTGATTTCTGCAATTTTCAATAGCGCACTAGAAGCTCCAAGAATATTTTCTTTATATTTTTCCCAACCGATTGAATCATACACACCCCAGAACAACTCATAATCAACAGTAATAAATAATCTCATATTGATAAAAAAGATATAGTTTTTTTTGCATTTAAACTGACATCAAAGAATGAATCGGCAATTGAACCGTTTTTCAACCCACGCATTTTAAAATCTTTACTAAGATATATTAATTTTAAACTTTCATACCAGTTATCGTTTTCTAAATTAGAAAAATAATTTAGATTTTCTTTATCGACCCAAATATTACTTGTTAGAGGTGTACTTAACGTTGGTTTAGAAAGAGCCATGTATTGAATTAGCTTAAAGCTACATTTTCCGTTATTATATAAATCATCAGGTAATGGCATAATACCTAAATCAATTTTAGATAACTCAAGTAACTCTGTTTTAATATTCCATTCAATTAATTTGACCTTATGATTAGCTATAAATTTACTTCGCATTGACTCAATATTACCTATTAATAATAGAGTAACATCAAAATCATTTAAGAAACGAGTTAATTGAGGATAGATAAACTCAAGGTCTTTTTCGCTACTAGGTGAACCTATCCAACCAATTACATTCAAAGTTTCAGAGTTATTTCTGAATTTTTTATAAAGTTCAGTATCTATGCTAGTTGGAATAATAATAATATTATTTGAATGTTTTTTAGCATAATCATATAATCCTTTACCTCCAACAATAACTCCTTTTGAAATTTTTAAGATTTTTGGAAATTTGTTTTTAAACAATCTAAAGAAAAAAGTATTGTTATAATTTAAATATATAGCATCATCTAAATCTATAAAAATTGAATGTCCCATAAAAACTAATAATCTTTCAAAATAAGAGGGTATATATGGAAATATTTCCCCTTGAATAAGAATAGTCTTTGGTTTTGTAAACAAAATACCTAAAATTAAAAAAAATCTTAAAAAATAAGATTTTGCAACTAAAATCAAAGATCGTTTTTTAGAATTAAATAAATCTTCAACATATTTATCACTGAAAAAAGGATGAATTGAGTAATTTAATTTTTCATTTTCAAAATATTTTAAATAATTATAGAACCTGTATCTACTAGAGGGAGCCTTATTACCATACTTAGTCAAAATTATTAAATTCATTAGAAATGTTTTATAGATTTAATACCAGAATAATTATTTATAATATTTCTGATTACATCCTCATTACTATCCTTAGAAGTTTCAATAGTTTTATTAGCTAAAATATAAGTAGAACTAGCCATATCTTCTAATCCTTTAAAATTAATTAAGAGCCAGTCTAATCGACTAATCCAAGCAAACACGAATCTTAAACCAAATTTTAAAAATCGATGAGTTGATGAGTTACCGAAATTGAAAAATAATAAAAAAGTATTTTCAATCCACCAATATAAAACTGTAAAAGGACCAGCTACAACACCAGAGTCAACAATTTTAAAGTTAAAAAAAAGGAGTTTATGCCCGCTTAAAGTTGTTCTTTGAAAATCATAACCACCTTCAATTACATGTTGTAAAAATGCATTTTCAGAATAAACAAAACCTGATGGTTTCATGCATCTATAAATTTCACTAACTACAATAATAGGTTTTGGCACATGTTGGAGAACTGCTGTGATTATTACCAAATCAAAATAATCATTAACAAATGGCATATGGTGAGCATCTGCAAAACAATCAACATCACTTGATAAATCAATGTCAAAACTTACTATTTTTGAATTAGGGAATTTTTTTTGGATACTACATTTCTGAGTTCCACCGCCAACAATAAGTATTCTGCCAATACAGTTATTGTTATTTAACTTTTTATATACCTTAGATCTAGAGAGGTTGACACTTGGTGAAGGAACTAATCTTTTAAGAAATTTAATATTTTTAGATTCTACTTGTTTAAAATTAGAATTAATCAAATCTGCACTATTGATATAATCTGATGCGGACTTTAAAAAAACAGGCTTACCATTTAATAAAGGATACTCAGATGAACAATTATCACAAATAACAGTATTTAGAGAGTGATTAAGCTCTATTGGAAATTTACATTTTATACAACTATACATGCTTATATTTTAAATAATTAAATGCTAAAAAGAGAAAAAGAAATCCATCAAACCTAATAAAAGTTGGATTAGTAAACCCTATAACAAATACAATAAACCATACTCCTTGAAATAATTTATTTAATTTAAAATAAAACAAAGAAATTATTAAGGCTAAAATTAAGTAAGGAATTAAACCTATTTGAAAAAGCATAGCTACAAAAAAAAGTTCATAAGACCAAGGCTCCTCTGGTGACCTTACAGAACCATACGCTTCAGCACTCGAACCTAAACCATGGCCAAAGAAAGGAGAATCAAAGAATCCTTTCATAAGAGAAATGAATTGTTCCACTCTAGCAGAATTACTGTCATTAATATTGTCTTGAAAATTAAAACCAGTAATTATCTCATTAATATAATTAGTATTAAAAAAAATAATAACTGAACAAATAATAATTAAAAAAAAGAATATTTTAAGCTTTATATTTAAAAAGGATACTATTTCTTTTCTATAAAAAAATACTAGTAAAAAATTTGCTAATATTAATCCCTTTCTTAGGGAGATAAATGACAATATTGCTAATGCAATGTATAAAATCAACCAACGTTTTTGTTTTAAGAAAAAATAACTCCCAAATGAAAAAGCTAATAAAAATGGAAAAGTGTTAAGTTGAAATGCAGTAAATTCAAAAAAACCATCATAAAAACCAACTCCAACAATTTCTGAATCAAAAAATCTTAAGGGTTCTAAGTAAAAAACAAAATATAAAAATTGAGAGATTGTATATAAAACCACTAACAAAGTGGTTAGATATAAAGCATTATTAATACTTTCTTGTTTTAAATTAGAGAACGAAAAAAAATATAAAACAGGCCAAAATGTTAATAAAAGTCCTAATTTATCCCACCCAGGTGTACCTCGAATATATCCATACCACATAAGAATTAGTCCCATAAATACATATAATAAGAAATAATAAAATAATTTCTTATTATATGTATTTAATGAAAAGAATCCAACAGTAGCTAAGACTAAAAAAAGTGCAAATTTTAAATATAATAATTCCACTACCATTGGAAAAACAAGGAATAGTATAAATGTAATATTTATTAATAAAATTTTTATTTTTTTAATAGACACCATCTACAATTCCTTTTAATATTGATTTTAACTTTTCCTTACGCTGTTTTTCAAAGAATAAGATTTTTAATACTTGTTTTATTCTCTTCAAAGAATATTTAATGATTAAAAACGGGAAACTAATAACATACCCCTTTATTAACCAACAAGAATTTCTGAAAAGATAGTATAAGCGTAAACTATTATGATTAGTAGTTTTAACTTTGATGTTAAAAAAGTTATGTACACCTTTTTCACCAATTGAATGACTCATAACAACAGGTGTGTATCTTAAAATCTTACCGCCTATTAACCTAATTCTCAAGCAAAATTCGACGTCAACAAGGTCTATAAACCAACTTTCTTTATAACCTCCCGATGAAATAAAATATTCAATACTAATACATTTACCACTTGTAATAACAGCATATTCATCGATCCATTCTGATGATGATTTTAATAAATCAAAGTCACCTTGATCAGAATAACTAGCTCCTAAAATAAGTTTATTATTAACCTCTAAAACATTTTTACATTCTTCAATGTATAATTTAAAACTTTCATTAATTCTACTATCCTGGTCAAAGAAAAAAACAATATCTACGGCTTGATTTTGAAGAAATTTTACAGATTTATTAATTGCAGTGCCAATACCTTCGTTGGTTCCATCGCCTATTAAATTAAATTCATTAAATTCATTTAAATCCATTGATATACCATTATTATATAATACAAGAACATCAAATGTGTTCTTTATTGTTTTTATATAATTTAAAACTTCATTGTGAGGTTGAAAAAGTATTATTATTGCCCCTGTTTTCATAATTTCAATCTGATTATTAAAATTATAATTTTTATAAGTTTGTCAAATCTCTAATTATACTCTTTATTCCAAAAGAATATTTAAAATAATTAAAATTAAAGGCTTCCTTGGTTATAAATTTAATTCTCTTAAATAAATTTAATTTACTCATATCTATTCTAATTTTTCTATGATTAATTTTTTTTATTATTTGAGATAATGTTTTCTTGTCTTGTACTTTTTCTTCCAAAAATGAAAAACAATCTTGTAAAAAATAGATTTCTCTTAGATAATTTTCTTTATTAATTCTTTTTAAGAATTCATTATTATTTAAATTTGTTTTTTCACTAATACCAGTATTTTGATTTGCATGAACTCTATATTTAATTAATTTATTGTTGGAAAAATATATTTTACCAATAAAAGAAGAGTTAAACGAAATCCAACGATCGTGAAGATATTTTTCATTGAAAGGGAGGTATTTTAATAATGTTTCTCTTTTAATAGCCAATGTCGCACCTGTTACAATAGCATGTTTAAGTAAAATCTGTGATTGAAAGCCCATTCGGAATAAAGATCTTTTTAAAATATTAAATCCAAATGAATCAAATAAATTTCCATTAATAGAATTGCCAACTTCATCAATAAACGAACCATTTGAAAAGAATATTTCACAATCATCATATTTGTTAAAGTAGGCAATTGACAATTCTACTCTATCTTTCTCCCAAATATCATCTTGATCCGAAAATAAAATAATATCATTTCTTGCATAATTTACAGCTTTATTAAAATTTTTAGTGATTCCAAGATTAGATTCATTTTTATAATATCTTAATTCGAATGACTTATTTGTTTTAAAATCTCTTATTATTTCATAAGTATTGTCTGTAGAACAATCATCACAGATAATAACTTCGTCTGGTGGAATTGTTTGTGAACTAATGCTAATTAGTTGTTCCCGTAAATACTCAGCACCATTATAAGTACATAAAGCAACTGATATTGAATTTGATTTCATCACAAACAATTATTTAAAACATCTTTTACTTTATTGAGAGATTCTTCTCCAATTGAATCATAATAATTGTTTACAAAATCTTGTCTATAAGAATTCATGTTTTTAAGGTAATCAGAATCTGTAGTAATTAAAACTAATAAACTTGTCAATTCATCAATACTTTTTGCAACAGGGATTTTTGCATTAATTACTAGTTCTTCATTTAAGCTATCAGGAGCTAAATCATTTTTGGAATATATTATAACATTTGATCCGAATAATAAACTGTCAAAAGCATAACTAGTTTCGTTAATGACTGCGATATCTTGCTTTTGAATAATTTTATCATATTCATGATCACTGCGATCCACAAAGCTAATTAAAGGATAATCATTAATTAATTTTTTAAAGATATTTTTATTTCTTGAAGGATGAAGCTTAACTATGCCGTTAAGGTTTTTGTTTTTTGATATAGTTTCACAAAAGTCAATTATATCATCTATATTTTTCATATGGACTCCTGAAAGAGCAAATGTCACATTAATTTTTGTGGAAAATGATTCTTCAATTAATTTAGGTGAATTAAAATGGCAACCTACTATCAATAATTTTTGAGTATGTGATATTATATCTTTAAATTTTTGGTATTGTATTTTCCCATAACACATTATGTTTTGAGCTAAAAAAGGATATACGTTGTTATTTAAAAGAGGTACACCATGTATAAAAGTAAAAGTTGGAATTTGAAAATGATTGGCTGAAGTAACTATAACAGATGCAATGTCATTTCTATCATACTCCGTGATGACTAGATTTGGAGGATTTTCTTTAAATAAACTCAAAAATGTCATTAATTTTTGTGTCTGAACTGATAATACAAACAGCAAAAAATTAGTGTTTAACCGTATGTTATGTTCTTTTTTTAATTTTCTAATAATTTTTCCCCATTTAATTGCCATTTTCCAAAATTCATTTCGCCATTCAGATTCATTAAAATAATTGAATTTATTATAATCTATCAACTTAACATTAGGAGGTGACTTAAAGTTTACCTCTTTTAAATTATAAAAAACAATTGTACTAATCTCTTCATCATACGACATTAACGGCATGTTTATATTAGATATATGTGTGTGATTTGAAATCAAAGTAAGTACATTGTATTTTTTAGGAAAAGTAAAATCGTGCCTATTTTCTTTAAAATATGAAATGAAAAATTTATAAATAATTTTTAAAAAAAAATAAAAGGATCTAAAGATATTTATTAAGTTATTTTTCAAACTAAAACTTTCCCTGTTTAATTTTGATGATGAATCTATTAATAGCTGACCTTCTAAATAATCACTCAATAAATAACCTACATTTATATTCTTAAATGTTGCTTTATTAATTTCTTTTTCTAATATATTTTTGAAATCCATTAATTCATCATTAGTTTTATTTATTTTTTTCATGAACTTATTTTAAAAAATTCTTGTTGAATTAATGAATTGTTTAGTTATTTTTTTTAAACACAAAACCAGCCTGATCCCCGTCATTAATTCTATTTAGCATTGCTGCATGTTTTCTCCATTCCTTAAATTGTTTTGAATTAAATTTTATTTTATCAGATGAATTATTGCTGTACGTCGTCAAGTTCAT
>JABMNQ010000075.1 GCA_013204495.1 Candidatus Pelagibacter sp. | reverse complement strand
TAAAAAATATTAAATACATCTCTTTTGATGGTGGTGGAACTGCAATCACGCAATTATTAGCAGGATCTGTGCAAGTCTTTACAGGAGACATTTCTGAAGCAAAAGGATTTGTAGACGCTGGAAAAATTAAAATTCTAGCCGTACTTTCTCCAGAAAAATTACCAGGTGAATTTGCTAAATTTCCTACTGCTAAATCTCAAGGAATTGATGTGATCGGTGCAAACTGGAGGGGCTTTTACGTTCCCAAAGGAATGACTAATGATGCTTATAAATTTTGGACTGATGCAATCGGTAAAGTTTATGACTCTGCAGAATGGAAAGCCACAATGAAACAAAGTGGTTTAGCGCCATTAAATTTAAGAGGAAACGATTTTCAAAAATTTGTTGCTCAATCTGTTAAAGATATAGCAGTATTATCTAAGGAAATTGGTTTAATTAAATAATAACATAATAATACTACACCCTTTGTAAGACGAAGGGTGTAGTATTAAATTTCATGACAGATAGAATTTTAGGCATAATTACTTTATTAATTTCTATTTTTTATATTTACGCAACATCAATTATTCAGTTAAGCTTTATTTCAGATGTTATAGGTCCAAAAGGGTTTCCATATATTATTGCTTTTTTTTTATTTAGTTCTTCTATTTGTTTAATTTTTTTTCCCAAGTTCCAAGCTATTTGGCCAAAAGGTAAAAAAATTATAGAAGTGTTTGTAACCGCAGCAATATTTTTCCTGTATGCATCTGTTTTACCTCATCTTGGTTTTGTGGTTTCAACTATTTTGTTGACCACTTATATTTCCTGGAGAATGGGAGCAGCTATATTGATTGCATTTATTTACGGAGTTATCATTTCTATTACTATCTTCGTTTTATTCAATTATGTCCTGGGGCTATCTTTGGCAAAAAACTATTTAGGATTTTAAATGGATGTTTTTTCGCATTTAGTGGACGGATTTGCAGTCGCTCTTACTTTTCAAAACATAGGATTAGCTATTATTGGCTGCGTTCTGGGAACTGTTTTTGGTGCTTTGCCTGGACTTGGACCTGCTAATGGAGTTGCAATTTTAATACCTCTATCTTTTGCCTTAGGATTATCACCCGCTTCTTCAATGATCTTGTTATGTAGTGTTTATTATGGGGCTATGTATGGAGGAAGAATTTCTTCTATACTTCTTAATATTCCAGGAGACGAACCTGCATTGATGACAACCATAGATGGCTACCCCATGACTTTGAAAGGAAGAGCAGGAGAAGCTTTAACTTTGACTGGTATTGCATCTTTTTATGGAGCAATCTTTGCAACAATTGGATTGGTTTTTTTAGCTCCTCAGCTGGTAGATATTGCCCTGTTATTTAGGCCGCATGAATATTTTGTTCTTTTTGTTATGGCTTTTGCAACTTTAGGAAGCGCTTCTTCAGACAATAAAGTAAAAACAGTTCTTGCTTCTGCTATAGGAATAGCAATCTCAACAATTGGAATTGATAACCAAACTGGAGTTCCAAGATTTAGTTTTGGAGAAGTGCACTTATATGACGGGATTGATTTTTTAATTGTTATTGTTGGTTTGTTTGCAGTTTCAGAAATTTTTATATTTATTGAAAATAAAGATGATCAAAACAAAAGCTCTATTGCCCAAAAAAACACTCCACAAATAACAAATATTATTCCAAGTGGAAAAGTTATTTTAAAAACAGTGCCCTCAATGATTAGAGGAGGATTTTTAGGATTTGTAGCTGGAATATTGCCAGGCGCAGGAGCTTCCCTGGGCTCTTTTATTGCGTATACATTTGAAAAAAAAATATCAAACAAAAATAATACTTTTGGCAAAGGAGATGAGCGAGGTGTAACAGCCCCAGAAGCAGGAAACAATGCAGCAGCAGGCGGAGCATTAGTTCCCATGCTGGCCCTAGGTGTTCCCGGATCTGGCACGACTGCAGTTCTGCTAGCAATGTTATTAACTATGAATATCACTCCAGGACCGCTGCTATTTGAAAAAAATCCTGATGTTGTTTGGGGTTTAATTGCTTCATTATTTATAGGGAACTTTGTTTTATTAATTTTAAACATTCCAATGGTTAGAATTTTTGCAAAAGTATTGTTGTTACCTCCAAAATTTTTAATGCCAATTATTATTGCAGTTTCATTTGTCGGAGTGTATGGATTGACAGGATCAACATTTGACTTAATGATGTTAACTATTCTTGGTCTGCTAGGTTGGATTTTCAGAAAATTAGATATACCATTAGTGCCAGTAGTTATGGGATCTGTTCTGGGAAATTTAATGGAAGTTAATCTTAGAAGAGCAATGACTATTTCCAATGGAAACTGGATGGATTTATTTTCTTCCAATGTCTGTATTGTTCTTTGGCTGATTATTTTTTTTGCTTTTATTCTGCCAATGTTTTTTAATCTAAAACTTCCTTCGCTTAAAAAAAATAATCGGTAACAATTTTTGTTATTGAAGCAATTTATTTCTCAAATGTTAGACTAGCCCACAAAGAATGCCAATCAGCACTCTTGCTTTCTGATTTTACAAAGTGAACTGCGCTTACCAAATAAAGGCCTTTGTTTTCTAGAGAAATAAGAGCCTTACCATCACTATCGG
>JABMNQ010000074.1 GCA_013204495.1 Candidatus Pelagibacter sp. | reverse complement strand
TAAAAAAGAAAAACTAAATGCAGTACTAGTATCGGGAGTTAATGGAGTTGGAAAAACAACAACTATTGGGAAAATAGGTAAAATTTTAAAGTCTAACGGTAGTAAGGTTATGTTTTCTGCGTGTGATACATTTAGGGCCGCTGCTATAGAACAGCTAGAAAGCTGGGCTAATAAAATTGATGTACAAATTATTAAATCTGCTCAGGGATCTGATCCCGCATCAGTCGCTTACAAAGCTATAGAGGAAGCGTTAAAAGGTGGTTTTAATCATGTTTTAATTGATACGGCTGGAAGATTACAAAATAAAAAAAATTTAATGGAAGAATATAAAAAAATTGCAAATGTAACTAAAAAAATAGATCCAGATGCTCCACACGATGTAATTTTAGTTCTCGATGCAACTTCTGGTCAAAATGTCATCAACCAGGTCGAAGAGTTTAATAAAATCATACCAATTACTGGTTTAATAATGACAAAATTAGATGGAACAGCAAAAGGAGGTATTTTATTGGCACTTGCTAAAAAATATAAACTTCCAATAATTGCTTTGGGACTTGGTGAAAAAGAAGATGATTTACAAATTTTTAACGCAGAAAAATTTGCTGAAGCATTTACTCAAATTAATTAATTAAATTACTAGAAATTAACGGCTTGTAATAATTACATTTATAATTTTCTTTTAATTGAGAGTGACCACAATTTTTTGCAATTGATGAAATTATAAATTCAAATTTTCCACTTGAGGGATATTCATTTAGTCTTTTATTGATAATATCAAATTGAAAATTTTTATTAATATTTTTAATAGCACTTATCATAATTAGTGTATTATTGTCTTTTAATAGATAATAAGCAAAGTCTTCTGGAAAAACTGGAAAATCATATCCTTCTAAAAAAAATTTAGCTTGTGATGGAAACCACTCATAAGAAATTAATGAAGTTGAAGTTTTTGTTTTATAATTATAAATATAAAGATCTTGAGGAAAATCCGTTACGTAATTAAAATTTTCTCCTCGTGCTAAAATAGATTTTTCTCTAGTTTTAAAATAAAGACTGAAATTTTCATCATAAGAATTCATCTGCCCTATATGAAAAAGATTGTCAGCATTATAATCTTGCTCTTCTCCGTAAGTTGAATTAGTAACAAAAATTATAATAAATAGAGATATAATAAGTTTCTTCATGCTTATTATATAGAATTAAAATTTGTGAATTATTTGGTCAGATTGTGGCTTAATTTATTTAAACTTTTCTTTTAACCATATATACGCCACCAAAAACAAGCACTGTTCCTATATAATGATAATATTCAAGCTGTTCATTAAAGAATAGAACACCATAAATGGCACTATAGACTGTAAAGATATAGAGCGTAAAACCAGTGATTGATGCACCAAGTTTTTTTTGTGCCATTGTATATAAAGTAAAAGCGATAATTCCCGGTGAAATAGCAGCAAATAAAACCCAAATAAAAAAGTCTGTATTAAAGAGTGTTCTCACAAAGAAAACTTCTTCTATTAAATAAAATGGAAATAAGCTTATTACGCCAAAAAATGTGATCAGAGTAAATCTATCAAAGATCTTTAAATTAGTTTTCCAATAAAATAAATAAATAGAATAAAGAGCCCAACCTACAGCGGAAGCTAACATCCATAAGTCTCCGATTGTGAACTTAAGACTAATTAATAAAGATAAATCACCTTTAATAATAATAGCAAAAACTCCTATTAAACAAGAAACTAGACCAACAATTCTGAGAAAATTTATTTTCTCTTTAAAAAATAGACTTGAAATTAAGATTATAAATATTGGAGACGATGAATATATAATTCCCATATTAGTAACCGTTGTTGTTTGACCTGCTAAAAATGGGAAAGCTCCACAAACACCACAACCCATTGATCCAATAAAAAATATTCTTTTATATTCTTGTTTTACGAACTTAAAATTTTTTTTTAAAGAACTATAAGTAAAAGGCAATAATATTAAAAATACAGCAGTCCATCTCCAAAAAGCTAGAGATATTGGGGGCACATATTCAACACCTCCTCTTGCAACAATTAAATTGCTTGCCATAAAAATGGGTTGAATAAATAATAATAAGAAGGGTAAATAATTATTTTTAGAATTACTCACTTAAAGAAAGATTTAATTCTTATCGAAAAAAGCTTCGTAAAACATCATGACAATTGCTACTAACATTAAAATATATACTGGCATTACATCCCAAAAACTGATCATTGAAGATCTAGTTAGAGTTGTTGCAAGACCGATAAGAAACAATGTTGCAAGGCATGTGCCTAAAAGTGTTGATATTTTATTTAGCATATTTTTTACAATTTTTTTCTAGCCAGTTAGCTACACCTAGAAATCTTAAATCATCTAGCTTGTCTCCAATTAACTGTACACCTAATGGTAAATTATTTGCACCAATAAGTAAAGGCAATGAAATAGTTGGAAGACCCATATAAGTCCAAATAGTACAAAATTCTGGGCTCCCTGTACTCTTTAGACCCTTCGGTGCAACCCCCGCTGATGATGGAGTTAACACTCCGTGGTAATCTTCAAAAACCTCCTTATAAGATTCGTAGCTTCTCTTCATAAAATCTATAGCTTCAGCATAATCTTTGGCTGAGTACTTTAGACCTCTTTCAATTGCACTGATCATTTCTTTAGAAAGATGTTTTTTAGATTTTTCATAATAAGCTTGAAAATTATTAGCCATATCTGTTTCATGAATTATTTTATGATATTTTGGAATATCATCAAAATAAGAAGGAGTATCAAACACTTCAATATTTTTTTGAAACGTTTTTATAAAAAACTCAAAAGATTTTTGTGACTCTTTATCAATGTTCTTCCAATTTTTAGTTTTATAAAAAATAAATTTTGGCTCATATAGTGGTCCTTTTTTACAAACGTTTAACATTTCATCTGCCGCATAATGTACGGTTGATGAATCAAATAAATCTTTTTTAATTAACGATTTCGCAAATAGGGCAACATCTTCAACTGTCTTTCCAAACACTCCTATATGATCTAATTTATCAGATTGTCTCATAACACCACTACGTGAAATTAATCCATAAGATGGCTTATAACCAACAACTCCACAGTAAGAAGCTGGTCTAATAATTGAACCATTAGTTTGAGAACCAATTGATAATGGCGCCATATGTGCGGCTATAACTGCTGCAGATCCACTTGAAGATCCTCCGGGTGTTCTTGAATTATCATGTGGGTTGGTGGTTTTTCCAGGGTGAAAATATGCGAGCTCAGTAGTTACAG
>JABMNQ010000073.1 GCA_013204495.1 Candidatus Pelagibacter sp. | reverse complement strand
GAGTTAATTCTCTTCCAATAAGAATTTTTTGATCTGCATTAGCATATAATAAATCTTGAGCATCTGTATTTACTGCGATGAACTCTACTCCTTGAAGTCCATTATCAATCATTTCATTAATTGCATTTCCGCCTGCTCCCCCAACTCCCACAACTAGCAATCTTGGTTGTAATTCTTTTATTTCTGGTGATTTAAAGTTAATTGTCATTTTTATTTCCCCTCATTGTTATTAAAATGTTTTTCCCATTTAAGGCTTGCTCGATTTAGATTTGCTTTTTTTCTTGCTTTTACCTTAAATTTTTCGAATGCTGCTGGTTCCCATATTTGGAATGTTTGACCTTGCCCAACAAACAACATGTTATTCCTAATTTTGGCATGTTTTAATAATTTTGCTGATAATGAAATTCTGCCCTCACTATCAAATTGTAAATTCATACTTTCAGATAAAATTGATGTGGAGAAAAAATCTCTATTTTCTTCAAATGGACTTAGAGAGTCTATGCTTGCAGAAAGTTTTTCGATTCTATCTTGTGAACAAGCTTCAATAGATTGATTATTAAATGAAGGATAACAGATAACTCCGTTGTACCCTAAATTAGAAAGGTAAGATCTAAAACTAGCAGGCACAGATACCCTTCCTTTTTTGTCTATTTTGTTCTCGTAAGTAGATAAAAACATATTTTTTATATATCATAAATCCCTATTTGGGAATATATGGGACATTATGGGTTTTTAAACACAGTGTCAATATGTTCATTTTAGGCTTATTTGGTAACGATTGTGGATAACTTTTGTGTATCTATATTAAGTCTAAAATCAATTTTTTAGTTTTAACTTAATGCAATTCTAGGATTAGAAATAAGAACATGACTGAATCAATTATGAATCAAAAGGTGAACATTCATATGTTTAGCAAATATTCCTTGAGGATAAGTTTGCTAGACAAACTATAAGCCGGGTTCTGTCATTAAAACTTATCATTTCTCTAGGCTTAAGATCACTCTTAAGCTCAAGCAACTAACCCTGATGACTAGCCAAAGACGGCTTTTAGTTTTTCAACAATGTCATCTCTACTTAGTCTTGCTCCCAGTGGGGTTTTCCAGCGTTCATTGTTACCAATAGAACCGGTGTGCTCTTACCACACCTTTTCACCCTTGCCATGTTATGGCGGTATATTTTCTGTGGCACTATCCCTAGGGTTTCCCCCGCCAGGTATTACCTGGCACTGTGTCTTTGCGGAGCCCGGACTTTCCTCTTTAAAAAAAAATTAAAGCGACAAGTCGTTCATCTAGCATTCTTAATTTATTACTAAACTATAGAACTTCAAGAAAAATTTAGTTGTATGCTTTAATAAGATTTTTGCTAATAAGCAGGCATTCTTGATCAATTTTACCATCAACTAACTCCTGCCTAAATCTTCTTTGAAAAGTTTTTGCTAATTCTCTTAAATATTTAGCTTTATTCATATCTGCTAGGGGTTTTTTTGAATACCCAATCTTAAATAGATTATTGAAGAAAAAATTTTCCTCTTCCCTGCTTGTTTCTAGTTTTCTATTTTTTTTCAGCTCTTGCTTACTTAATGTGTGCCATATCCCTATTTCATTTTTAGATAAATACTCCCAAGGGAATTTTTCCCCAGGATCTTTTTTTCTTTGTACCGCTATATCCGAGTGTCCTAAAATATTCTTTGGGTTAATCTTATATTTTTTTATTAAAAATTTAGTTAATTTTAACAGTGAAAAAATTTGTTTTTTTTTAAATTTTTTATAACCATGTTCATGTCCTGGGTTTGTAATTTCAATTCCAATAGAGTTTTGGTTTAAAGATTTATAATTTTTCCATGAAGATTTTCCAGCATGCCATGCAATATATAAATCTGGTACCATATTTATAATTTCTCCATTATTTTTAACTAAATAATGGCAGCCAACCTCAGATTGTATATCTGTCAGTCTTTTTAAAGCAGCAGATTCGCTTTTCATTCCCGTATAATGAAAGATAATAAATTTGATTTGCTTGGAGGTTCTTTTTTTAGGATCAAAATTAGGTGAATAGTTTAATATTGTTTTTAAAGCCATTATTCTGTCATATTTAGAGCTAATTCAAGATTTACATTAACATTATATACATTATATAATCAGAGAATAATGAAAAAAATTTTAATAACTTCACTAATAAGCTTAATGTTGGCAACAAATGTAAGTGCTGACACAGATGGTGAAAATAGTCTATCTAAAAAAACTTCTGGAGAAGTTAAAGATTGTTTTGAAAGTGTAAATAGAGCGACATTTAAATTTAACCAAGTTTTAGATGGTATTATTTTTGAACCTGTTGCAAAAGCTTATAGAGTTTTGCCATCCCCAGTTAGAGTGGGTACAAGTAATGCTCTAGATAATCTTTCTACACTTGTAACAATACCTAATAATATTCTTCAAGGAGATTTTAAAAAAGCTGGCATTAACACGGGTAGATTTATAGTTAATACAACTGTTGGAGTTGTTGGTATATTTGATGTAGCTGAAAAAATTGGTTTTCCAGAATACGAAAAAGAAGATTATGGCCAAACACTTGGCGTTATGGGTGTTGGTGAGGGATGTTATTTAGTCTTACCAGTTTTAGGACCATCGACCGTTAGAGATACTGTTGGATCATTTGCAAATGTATTAGGTGGCGATGCATGGTACAACGTTACAGTAGCTAACGATACCCAACATTTTTCTGACTTTGATTATTGGGCAACCAGAGGTACAGCTGGAATAGACTTTAGAGCGAAAAATATAGATTCGTTTGAAAACTTAGAAAAAAATTCTATGGATTTTTATGCTTCAGTTAGAAGTTTATATTTACAAGATAGACAACAAAAAATAGCGAACTCTAATGCAATAACTGAAACCCAAAACGATAGTGATTGGGAAGAAATAGAAACACAATAAACTAAAAAACTTAATGAGATTAAAAAAGTTTTTAATATTTGTCTTCGTTATAATTAATTTAATTGGTATTAATTACTCCTACTCAATGGAGCCAGATGTATTTGTTCAATCAACAGTGAATAGAGCTTCTGAGGCGTTAAATAATAAATACTCAAAAGAAGAAAAAATAGAAAAGCTAAAACAGATTGCAAGTGAAACAGTTGATATTAATGGTATTGGTTTTTATACTTTGGGAGCCTATAGAAAAAATATTAGTGAAAACGAAATTAGCCAATATGAAAAACTTTTTGAACAATATTTTTTAAAAAGTTTTTCTAGTAGATTGGCTGAATATTCGAACCCAGAGATACAAGTTGTATCTAAAGAAAAATTAAATGAAAATTACACAATGGTGTCTAGTATCTTAGTTGGAACAGAACAAAGACCTGTGGTTAAAATTGATTGGAGAATTTATACAAAAAACCCTAAAAACCCTTTGATCAGAGACTTAATTATTGAAGGCTTAAGTCTAGCGAGAACTCAAAAAGAAGAGTTCTCTTCTATCATTCAGAGTAATGATGGAGATATCAATGCTCTTTTTTCTACTTTAAAAGAGTTTATTAAATAATCCTCTAAAAAATAATTTTTGGTGGGCCCACCAGGACTCGAACCTGGGACCAAGAGATTATGAG
>JABMNQ010000072.1 GCA_013204495.1 Candidatus Pelagibacter sp. | reverse complement strand
GACTAGGTGTCATTGGTTGGACTGTAGCAGGCTTTATGTCTAAAGATAAAGCAATATTAACTAACTTTGGCTTACAAATCCCTTTGTTTTTAATTGGAATTTAAAAAATTACAGTTGGATGAAAAATATTTTATTTGTTTGCACTGGTAATTCAGCAAGAAGCATCATAGCTGAAAGTATTATCAATAATGAGCACAGCGATGCGTTTAAAGCATTTAGTGCTGGTAGCAACCCTTCAGGTAAAATTAATGAAGATATAAAAGAATATTTAGAAAATGTGAAAAAATATGACCTGAAAGACTATAGTTCAAAAAATTTTCAAAAATTTATAGATGATAAAATCAAACTTGATCATGTAATCACTGTTTGTAATAACGCTAACAATGAAGTGTGCCCTATTTGGCCCGATAAAAATCAAATAGATCATTGGGATATTGAAGATCCTGTATCAAAACTTATTAATAAACCTCCTGAAGAAAAATTTGAAATAATTACAAAAACATTTAATAATATTAATCAACACATCAATGATTGGATAAATTTTGAAAAATAAGCAAAAATATTTTTTATCAGAGTTTATTGGTAGTTGCTTCTTGGTAATGATTATTGTCGGCTCTGGTTTAATGGCCGAACAATTAACTGAAGATGTGGCTGTTAGACTAATTGCGAATACAATTGCAACTGGTGCAGGTTTATTTGTACTTATTACTGTCTTTGCAGATATTTCGGGTGCTCACTTTAATCCATTTGTAAGTATAGCAATTACATATACAGGTAATTTAAAAAAGAAATTACTTCCCATATATATTATAGCTCAAATATTTGGATGTTTATTGGGTGTAGGACTTGCTAATTTTTTCTTTGAGCATGAAATATATGAGCTCTCTACAAAAAGTAGAGACGGGATTTATATTTTTGTATCAGAAATTGTTGCAACACTTGGTTTAATTTTAATTATTTTTGGCTCAATGAAATCTGGTAAAATTACAGTTGCAGCATCAGTTGGTTTATATATTACAGCTGGTTATTGGTTTACTTCATCAACATCCTTTGCTAATCCAGCAGTAGCAATAGCTAGGACATTTACTGAATCTTTTACAGGTATTAATTATTTAAACACCCCTTTTTATATAATTGCTGAATTTTTTGGAATGGTAATTGCAATTTATTTAGTAAAAATTTTATTTATTAAGAAAAATTGAGAAATATTAAACTCACTCATAATATAAGTTTAATAAATAAAAAATTTAAAAAGGATCAATACTATCATTATTTAACAACTTCTAATCTTTCATTAATAATTCCTAAAATTAATAATAGATTTATTTTAGTTTCGCAGAAAAAAATCCCAATAAATAAGGTTAATTATGAATTTCCATCTGGAATTATTGAAAAAAAAGAAACAGCACTAATATCCGCAAATAAAGAACTTCTAGAGGAAACTGGATATAAATCAAATTTAAAACTAAAAAAAATAACTTCTTTTTTTACAGAGCCGGGAAGGTTAACCACAACAATTACAGGTTTTTATACTGATAATATTTCTCAAATAAGTAAACCAGAAAATGGAATTAAATTGTTACTCGCTACTGAAAATCAAATTTTAAACTTTATCAAAATTGGAAAATTTAATAATGCATCGCATATAGCGATGTTTTATTTTTTAAAAAATAAATACGCTTGATAGTAAGTTATCAAGCGTATTATTTAAGGGGTAAAGAATTATCCTATTCGTGAACCATCATTTTTTCTTATAGCAATTAATGCTGATCTTGGTGCCGTATCAGGTCCATCTGGCCAAGTAGAGTTACCTTTCTCTCCTGGATGTTGAATACCAACAAACATAGTTTTGTAATCTTTGCTCCAAGTTAACCCAGTTACTTCACATTCATTGGGTCCTACAAGAAATCTTTTAATTTCACCAGTTTTTGGATCTCCATAAAGCATTTGATTATTTCCCATTTCTGCAAAATCACCTTTGTTGGAATAGTTTCCATCTGTCTGGATCCACAACCCGCCTTGGGAATCAAACTTAATACCATCTGGAGAATTAAACATATTATCCTTATTAATATTTTTTGATCCAGCTTTTAATCCTGCATGAACTGGTGGATTCCCAGCTAAAGCAAATATATCCCATTTAAAGTTAGGTGAAGCATGATCATTTCTGTCAGCTATCCATCTAACAATTTGACCATATTGGTTATCAGCTCTTGGATTGGGCCCATTAATAGAAGTATCATCACCACCTGCATTTGGTTTTTTTCCTCTATTTTTATTATTAGTTAAAGCAACATATGACTCTGCTTTAAGAGGATTCGCAGCAACCCACTCGGGTCTGTCCATTGTAGTTCCACCAGCTGAGGATGCGGCCATTCTTGTATGAATTGCAATCTCAGCCTTAGATTTCATGCCTGTTGTTTCTGGTGTAAGAGGTAACCATTCACCTGTTCCGTTCTCCTTAAATTTAGCAACAAATAAATCACCATCTTCTAATAAATCAGAGTTATCTCCGTTCTTTTTATATTTTTTAGATGAAATAAATTTATACAAATATTCTCCTCTTTCATCATCACCAAGATAGACAATAACTTCATTATTTTTACCTAGTACAACTTCAGCATTTTCATGTTTGAACCTTCCTAAAGCTGTTCTTTTTTTTGGTGTAGATGAGGGATTTAACGGATCTATTTCAACTACATAACCAGCTCTATTTGGTTCATTTGGTTCTAGGTCCCAATTAAACCTATTATCAAATTTGCCCCAAGCGTAACCCCAGTCCTTTGTTGAAATACCATATCTTTTAAACTCCGGTGGTATATCAGCATTTAAATCCGTATTAGAGAAGTACCCATTGAAGTTTTCCTCACAAGCCAAATATGTTCCCCATGGAGTTTTCCCATTTCCACAATTATTCCATGTTCCCAATGAAACAGTTCCAGTTGGATCAGAAATTGTTTTTAATAAAGTGTGTCCTCTTGCAGGACCGGTTAGCTCCATTTTAGAGTCTGCAGTTATCCTTCTATTATACTTAGAGTCGACCACAATTTTCCATTCACCATTATTATTTGAGATTTCAAAAATACTTACACCATGGCCCGCTTTTCCTTTTCTTATATCGTCTTCTGTCTCAGGTAATTTTGAGCCTCGATTATCAAACATTATTGATCTATTCACATATTCATTGTTTACAGCAATAATAGTTTTTCCATCTTGAGTATAAAAAGTATCCATACCATCATTATTATCACCGTAAGCTAGCTCTTGGCTCTCACCGGTACCTCTGGTGTAATGGTCGAACCATTTTCCATTACTAAATAAAGGATCTCCCCATTTTGCAACAACATCCCAGCTATAACCTTCAGGTATAGTTATATCATCAGTCATATCTGATTTAATTGGTTTAAAATCAATCAATCTTGAAAAAGATGCTTCAGCATCTGATGTTGCTAACATATTTAGTCCAGAACCCAATACAAATGCAGAAGTCCCAAACATAAAACTTCCTTTCACAAAATTTCTTCTGGTCATTGCTTTTTTAAGAATTTTATCGAAATCGACAACTGCTGGTGGTGGATTATTTATTTCATCAAATTCATCAATTGATAAATTTTCGTAATTATAATTATTTAATTTTTTCATAATGTCTCCTTTTAAAAGTAACAGTAAATTTAAATTGTTAAGAATGTATTACAAAAATATTAATAGTTTATTAAAACTCAACTTTTAATTGATAATTTATACAATGAATAAAATTCAAATTATTTTGAATATAATACTCTTGGTTCTAAAAACATTTCTCTAGATAAAGATTTAAATCTTTTAGTTACTTGCTTTGAGATTATTTCTTGATGATCAAAAGGGATCTTTAAAAATAACGAATTACCTCTTTTGTATAATTTAAATTCCTCTAAAAATATTGTTGAAATTGAAGTAAGGGTATGAGCAAATCGAAGCGCTGCACCAACTTGCTTACTAGAGTAAATTTCATTATTATTTAAGTACTTCAAATACTCTATTTGTGGATTATATTTTATATTGCAGTATCTCCAGTAACATGAAAGAGCTAGTTTAATTCTGTCGTTATGAGTTAATCTTAATAATGGTGTATTAAGTGTTTCATTAAAAACTAATTCAGCTTTTTGAAATGCTCCTAGTCCCCAATCCATATGACTTAATACGCAAGCAAGATTTAACAAATCATCATTAAAATAATCATTGTCATCAAATATGGGCTTAAGGAAATTGTAGTACTTTTTATAATTATAACCAATGTCACCTCGTTTTAAAGCAATATAATTTAAGGAATTATTGAATATTTGATTATGAGATGTCTCTTTAAAATATTCAATTGCAAGTGCGCCTTCTCGAATACCACTTATTGAGCATAAAATATTTTTAGGATTAATTAAATCAATTATCTCGTTTAGAATAATTGAACTGAATGGCAAATAAGGAGTTCTAGATTTAGAGATATATTCCACAGATTTTAACTTGGATTTATTAAAACTAGAAATATTATTTATGAAAGATTGGATCTTTATTTTTTCCACAGAATATTGATGTATAATATGAACAGGATGGTTATTTTGAAATAAATGTAATTTAAGTAAGGCTCTCCATGTCCCTCCAACTAAATATAAATTATTAAAAGTCTTTTTAGAAAGCCATTTCTCATCTTTAAATAGTTTTTTAACATATTTACTTAGATTTCTTTTTTTTATCAGTGGATTATTCAGTAACCTTAAAACACCTAGGGGTAATGAAGTTTTATTGGTTACAATATTATTTTCTACTTTAGCTAGTTCAAGACTTCCACCACCTAAATCTGCAACTAATCCATCAACATGTTTAAAACCTATTTTAACTCCTTCTGCGCTATGTTCTGCTTCTTCATTTCCTGAGAGAATATTTACTTTTGTATTAAATAAATTTTCAATTTCTTTAACAAAATTATTTGTATCTGTGGCTTCTCTTAGAACAGCTGTAGCGATTATTCTTATATTATTAATTTTTGAAACATTTAATATTTCAGAAAATCTTTTTAAAACATTAAGAGCATATTGTTTCCCCTTGATATTTAGTTTACGTGATTTATCTAAATTTTTCCCGAGTTCGCAAACTGCTTTTTCATTAAAAAAAGGCACTCGAGAGTAATTAAAATTTTCATATATAAGCATTCTTATCGAATTTGACCCAATATCAATAATTGCAATTTTAGATGTCTCTAGATCTATACTATATTTTATTTCTTGATTTAATTTTCTCATTTTTTAAAATTTAAAAGCTGTAGTTTTTTGGGTTTAAACTTAATTTTAGATTTTCCTCTTCCAGATAAGCTTGGGTTTTTCATAAAATATTCATGTGCAGAAAAAGAACTATTTTTATCATATTTAATCTTATTATAATTCATCATCGAATCTAATTGCCAACTTTGCACATTATCTAAATAATTAGCTACCATAATTTGATCTAACACCTGCTCGTGTACGGTTTTATTCTCTATTGGGATTAACAATTCAACTCTACGGTTAAGATTTCTTGGCATTAAATCTGCTGAAGAAATAAAAACTTTAGCATTTCTATTTGGCATCAACTCCCCATTTGCAAAACAATAAATCCTAGAGTGTTCTAAAAAACGACCAATTATACTTTTTACTACAATATTTTCTGACATACCTTTAACACCAGGTCTTAAGCAACAAATGCCTCTTACAAATAAATTGATTTTAACTCCGCTATTTGAAGCTTTATACAGTTTGTCAATAATCCTGCTATCAACTAATGAATTTAATTTAAACCAAATTTGAGCTGGTTTATTGTTGTTAGCATTAACAGTTTCATTATCGATAAATTTTTCAATCGTTTCTCTTAAATTAAGGGGTGATATGGAAATTTTATTAAGATTTTTTGGTTTTGCATAACCAGTCACATAATTAAAAACCTTTTCAACATCTGCTGCTAATAATTTATTACAACTAAACAAAGATAAATCTGTATAAATTTTGGCATTAATAGGATGATAATTCCCTGTTCCCAGATGAAAATATGTATGAATTTTATTTCCCTCTTTTCTCAAAATAAGGGAAGACTTTGCGTGCGTTTTATATTTTGCAAAACCATAGACAATTTGTACACCTACTTTTTCCAGACTTCTTGATAATTGAATATTAGACTCTTCATCAAATCTTGCTTTAATTTCAATTACAGCTGTAACTACCTTTCCGTTTTCAGCCGCTGTTATTAAAGCTCTTACAATAGGTGAGTCTAAAGTCGTTCTATATAACGTTTGTTTGATGGCTAAAACTTTTTGGTCTTTAGCTGCTTGATTTAAAAACTCGATAACAGCATCGAAAGTTTCAAAAGGATGATGAACTATTAAATCTTTCTTTTTTATTGTCTCAAAAAAATCATTATTATGTTCCTTTAGTCGTTCGACTTCTCGAGGCTTGAATGGTTTAAATAAGTGTTTGGAATTTTTATTATTACATAATTGATCAATATCTTGAATACCCACTAGCCCTGAAACAACATAAGAATACTCATTAGCTATTTTTAGCTTTTCAGTTATAAATTTTACTAAACCTTTGTCTGAATTTTCAAGTATTTCTAATCTAACAATATCTCCTGTTCTTCTTTGTTTTAAGGCAAGTTCAAATGATTGGACCAGGTCCTCAGACTCTTCTTGAAATTCAACATCACTATCCCTTGTTATTCGAAAAACCATTTTGTTTTTAGCTACATGACCTGGGAAGATTTCAGAAATAAAATGATTTATAACATCGTCAATTATTAAAAATTTTTTATTTTTTTTTGAATTTCCTATCGAAATAAACCTTTGTAGTGCTTTAGGAATTACTATAATTGCATTTAAAATTTTTTTTTTATTCTTTTTTTGTAAAGATAAGATTATTGATCTTTCTTTGTTTCCAATAAAAGGAAATGGGTGTGCAGGATCTATCGCTGAAGGAGTTAATAATGGATAAATATCTTCTAAAAAAATCTTATAAATCTGTTTTTTTTCTTCTTTATTTAGTGAATTCGGTTTGACTAAACTGATATTATTTTTTGATAAAAGTTCAATCAAATTTTTATAAATTTTATTTTGTTTATTAAGAAGTTCCTTAGTTTTTTTAACAACCTCATTCATTTGCTCATTAGGTGTTAGACCATCAGAACTCAATGATTCGACATCTTGTTTAATTTGACTATGTAATCCAGCAACTCTAACCATAAAGAATTCATCAAGATTAGACCCAGCGATAGATAAAAACTTCACTCTTTCATATAATGGAATAGTGTTATTATTTGCTTCGGATAAAACTCTTTCATTAAATTTTAACCAAGAAATTTCTCGGTTAATAAACCTATTTAAGTTCTTTTTAGTGTTTTTAATTAAAGTCATAATCCTGTATTTTTATATATGCTTGAATTGTATATTATGCGTCATGCGAAATCCAGTTGGGATGATCTAAATCTATCAGATCATGATCGTCCACTAAGTAAAAGAGGTCGAAAAAACGCAAAAAAGATTTGTGAACTTTTTGTTAAAAGAAACATCTCCTTTGATTTAATAATGCTATCAACATCCTTAAGAACTATTGAAACACTTAAAATTTTAAAAAAAAAAATAAAAAAGCCAAAAAAAATAATAACTTCCAAAAATTTATACCTAGCAAATGATAATGAAATTCTAACAAAATTAAATGGTGTGAGCCAAGAGTATAAAAGTGTTTTATTAATCAATCATGAGCCTGCAGTTAGAAACTTGACAAATTTTTTGATCAAAAACAAAAATAATAACTTAACTAAATTATTGAATTATAAGTTCTCAACCTCAGCTTATGCAAGGGTAATTTTCAATTTTGATAATTGGAATTTAATAAATGAAAAATCCGGAAAATTAGCTGAGTTTATTCGACCTAAGGACATCTAAGATTCTAACGAATAGCCTGCTGATCTCACAGTTCTGATTAATGGCTTTAAATCCTTTAAATTAATAGCTTGTCTTAATCTTCTTATATGAACATCCACCGTTCTTGCTTCAACATAAATATTTTCACCCCAAACATTATTTAATAGTTGTTCTCTTGAATATACTCTTTTTGGATTTTTAATGAAAAAATCTAAAAGTTTAAATTCAGTTGGTCCTAAATTAATTTCTTGTTCTCGTCTATAAACTCTTTTTGTGATTCTATCAATTTTAAGATCAGTAAATTCTACAATATCTGATGAACTTTGAGGCTTAGATCTTTTTAGTAATGACTTTATTCTGGCATTGAGTTCTTTTTGACTAAATGGTTTTGTAACATAATCATCTGTTCCAACATCAAAGGCTTTAAGTTTGTCTTCTTCTTCTCCTTTTGCGGTAAGCATAATAATGGGTATATCGATATATTTTTTATCTTTTTTTAACTGTTTTGAAATTTCAATTCCAGAAAGATTTGGTAACATCCAATCCATTAAAATTAAATCTGGATTTTTTTCTTTTATCAACTCTAAAGCTTCTTCACCATTGTCAGCTGAACTTACTTTATAGCCTTCTTTTTCTAAATTGTATTTTAATAATGATAGTATCGAGTTTTCATCTTCAGCAATAAAAATATGTGAAGGCATGTTCTGTATTATTTACCAATCTCCGAATGTTTCGGTCTATCGCCTTCTAAATATTCACCTTTGACTAAAAAATAAACCTGTTCAGCTACATTTGTAGTGTGATCACCCATTCTTTCTAAATTTTTTGCAACAAATAATAGGTGGGTTCCATTTTTGAGGTTATTTTGGTCTTCTTTTAAAAAATTTATTGTTTCTTGCATGCATTGATTTGTTAAATCATCAATTTTTTCATCACTTTCCCAGACATTTAATGCTATTGACGATGATCTTTCTAAATATGAATCAATTACAGATTTTAATTGTTTTTGAACATTTTCAGATAATGCATTTAAAATACCCACCAAATTTTTACTTAAGTTACCTGAAATTAATAAAGATCTTTTTGCAATATTTTTTGCTAAATCTCCGATTCTTTCTAAGTCAGATGAAATTTTTAAAGCTGTGACTGTTTCTCTTAAATCGATTGCTAGAGGTTGACGAAGCGCAATTAAATTAACTACTTGCTGTTCGATCAAATTTTCATATTTGTCAATTTCTTGATCATTGTTTATAATTTCATGAGCCTGTTCAGAATTATTTGTGACAAGCGTAATAATGCTTTTTCTCAATGCTTCTTCACATAATACTCCCATTTTAACAATATTGTTATTTAAATTTTTTAATTCTTCTTCATAAGACTTTACTGTATGTGGTGAATTGCTATTCATTATCCAAATCTCCCTGTAATATAATCTTGAGTTTTTTGATTCTCAGGATTTTTAAAAATTTTATCAGTTGAACCAAATTCTATCAAATTTCCTAAGTGAAAAAAACCTGTATTTTGAGATACTCTTGCAGCCTGAGCCATAGAATGAGTAACTATTATAATTGTATGTTCATTTTTTAATTCATCTATAAGCTCCTCTATTTGAGCAGTAGCTATTGGGTCTAGCGCTGAACATGGTTCATCCATTAAAATAACTTCTGGGCTAACAGAGATTGCTCTTGCTATGCACAATCTTTGTTGCTGTCCGCCTGATAAACCGGTCCCTACTTCGTGTAATCTATCTTTAACTTCGTTCCAAAGAGCCGCTTTTTTCAAGCTTAACTCAACGACCTCATCCATTTCCTCTTTAGATTGAGTCATGCCATGTATTGTGGGACCATAAGCAATATTTTCATAAATAGTTTTTGGAAAAGGATTTGGCTTTTGAAAAACCATACCAATTTTTTCTCTTAAACGGACTACGTCACATTTTTTATCTAAAATATTAAAATCATTTATAAAAATTTCACCCGTAACCTTACAAATATCAATTACATCGTTCATTCTATTTAAGCATCTTAAAAAAGTTGATTTACCACAGCCTGAAGGTCCAATTAAAGCAGTAACTTCATTCTGTTCTATATCTATATTGATATCAAAAAGAGCTTGTTTTGATCCGTACGAGACGTTAACATTTTTTGCATTTATTTTTTTCATAATAATCTATTTAACTCCATTTTGTTTCAAATTTATGACGAACTATTTGTGCTAGTAAATTCATTAAAATTAGAAAGCCTAATAATACCATTATACAAGCTGAAACTTTTTCTACAAACCCTCTCTCTGCACTTTCTGCCCATAAATAAACTTGGACTGGTAAACTCGCAGAAGGATCCATAGGAGACATTGGTATTGTGTTTATAAATGCAACCATTCCAATTAATATTAATGGCGCTGTTTCTCCTAATGCTTGTGCTAATCCAATAATTGTTCCAGATAATGTTCCTGGCATTGATAAAGGAACTGTATGGTGCATTGTAGTTTGCATCCTGCTAGCACCCATCGCTAATGCAGCCTCCCTGATACTAGGGGGTACTGCTTTTAAAGATGCTCTAGCAGCAATAATTATTGTTGGTAGTGTCATCAATGACAAAGTTATTCCACCAACAAGTGATGTTGACCTTGGCAAGTGAAAGACTGCTAAAAGTATACCTAGTCCCAGTAATCCGAAAACAATAGATGGCACGGCAGCAAGGTTATTAATATTAACCTCTATAAAATCTGTAATTTTATTTTTTGGCGCAAATTCTTCAAGATAAATTGCAGCTAAAACTGCTACAGGAAATGAAATAAATAAACACACAAGGATTGTAAAAAAAGAACCCACTACGGCACTTGCAATTCCAGCAAGTTCGGCCTCTCTAGAGTCCGCTCTTGTAAAGAAGCTAAAATTAAATTTTGAAATAATCTTTTCATCTTTTATTAATTTATCATAAACTGTTAACTGATAATCAGATACTCTTCTTAAATCTTCAGGAATATCTCTTGGATAATTTCCCTTGAATATTTGATCAAGGTCATCCGAAGCTGTTAATAAAACAGATGAAGTTTTTCCTAATAAATCTGGATTTTTTAATAAATGGTTTTTAATCTCAGTATCAAAAATGTATGATACCATTCTTTTTAATTCATTTTGTTGATCTTCATCAGCATTAAGATCTAAATTAGCCATAGTTTCTAATGCTAAATCATAATAATCTGCATTTTTAATATCATCTAATGAAGGGTTTTCATCTAAAAAAAGTAGTTCTGAATTATACGTAACATCAACTTTTATTAAGGTCTTTTGAAAAGCACTAAATCCTGTTGAAAATATTTTATATAAAAAAATACATAAAAAAATTAGTGCAAAACTAATAGCTAATTTACCGTATAATTTGAATCTTTTTTCAGAATTATATCTTTTTTTTAAAAATATTTCTTTTCTATTCATACTTCTCTCTATATTTTTTAACAAATTTTAATGCGAATATATTTAAACACAATGTAACAAGAAATAGAGTCATGCCTAGAGCAAAAGCAGCTTGTGTTTTAGGGTCCCCAAATTGTTGATCACCAATTAAAATTACAACAATTTGAGCGGTAATAGTTGATGTTGATTCTAGTGGGTTGAATGTCAAATTTGCTGCTAATCCTGATGCCATTACCACTATCATAGTTTCACCTATTGCCCGAGATACACCTAATAAAATCGATCCAACAATTCCAGGCAGCGCAGCTGGAAAAATAACTTTTTTTATTGTTTCTGATTTTGTTGCTCCCATTGCATAACTACCATCTCTTAAGCTTTGAGGAACACTAGTTATAACATCATCACTTAAACTTGAAATAAAAGGAATAATCATTATTCCCATAACAGCTCCTGCAGCTAATGCACTCTCTGAGGAAACTTCTAAGCCAAGACTAATTCCAATTTCTCTCAAAAAAGGGCCTACTGTTAAAGCAGCAAAAAATCCATAAACAACTGTTGGAATTCCAGCTAATATTTCAATTAATGGTTTTACATATTTTCTAACGTTTTTTGATGCATATTCGGATAAATAAATACCACTCAATAAACCAATTGGTATTGCAACACACATGGCTATGAAAGCAATAAAAAATGTTCCAGCAAATAATGGAACAGATCCAAAGGCGTCTTTGTACAAGTCAGGATCAACTGCTGCAGAGGCGTCTCTAACAAAAGTTTTTGCAGGGTACCAATGTGTTCCAAAAATAAAATCAAATAAAGGTATTACTTTAAAAAATCTTATAGTTTCGAATATTAAAGAAAAAACTATTCCAAGTGTTGTTAAAATAGCTGCAAGTGAAGCAGTGAACAAAACTGCTTTTAAAAATTTTTCAACAGGTTCTCTTGTTCTGTGATTATTTGAAATTTTTTTATAGGAAAATAATGTTGAAAAAATTATTATTGCTAAAATTACCACAATTTTAGAATTTTGAGCTATAGAATTTAAATTTTGATATTTGATAACTGAATTTTCTAAAAATATAGTGACCTCTCCTGAATACAATCCCCTTGATAGAGCTTTTGTTTTTTCATAAAACAAATTTAATTCATCACTCAAATATCCTTGATTTGAATAATCGGTTAAAACTAATAGTCTAACTATCGTAGGTTCAAAAATAGACCATAATGAAAAAATTATAAATGCTGGTATTGCGCACCATATTGCTAAGTAATATCCATAAAATTTTGGTAATGCGGTTAATCTAGTATTAGAATTTTTAATTAATAAAGCTTTTTTTTTCCCGAAATAATAAGTGGTAAAACCTAGTAAAAGAATGATTGCAAAAATGATTGAATTCAAGGTCTACCTTTATGGGTTTTAAAAAAAGGGGTCATATGACCCCTTTTTAATTAATTTATATTAAATATAATACTTTAAACTAGTTAGCCATAGCAACTAACTTAGTTGCGTTGTCTCTAGTAGTTTTATATTTTTTATTATCTAAAGGTACAAGTCCAACATCAGCAAGATAACCACCCTTACCTATAGCTTTTTTTGTTGTAAACTCTTTAACAAACTCATGTAAACCAGGTATCACACCAATATGAGCTTTTTTTACATAGAAAAATAAAGGTCTAGCTACTGCATAACTGTAGTCTTGAATTGCTTTAAGACTTGGTTGACCACCATCAATACTTGCAGCTTGAAGCTTATCTTTAGAAGCTAAAAAGTAACTAAAACCAAAGAAACCAAACATTTCTTTATCAGCTATCAATTTTTGAATGATAAGACTGTCATTTTCACCAACTTCGATTACAGCACCATCTTCTCTGTATTCGTCATGCTCAATTTTTAGATCTTTTGATGCTTTATCAATACCTTTTCCCATAACTAATGAGTCCCATGCATCTCTTGTTCCAGATGTTCCTGGAGGCACCATAACTTTAATTGCTTGATTGGGTAGTGATGAATCTATATCGCTCCATTTTTTGTATGGGTTTGCTACAGATTCTCCATTTACGGCAACATTTTTAGCTAGAGCTTTCCAAAGTTGTTCTTTTGTAAAGTTAACTGGTTTTTCATCTCTGCTGTAAGCTAAAGTAATCCCATCGTTACCAACAACTATTTCAACAATTTCGTTGACACCATTTTTTTTACATAAAGCTTTTTCTTCATCTTTCATTGCTCTTGATGCATTTGTAATATCTGGATATTGTTCACCTACTCCAGCACAAAATAATTTTGCACCACCGCCTGTTCCTGTTGATTCAATTACTGGTGTTTTAAAACCAGATTGACCAAATCTTTCAGCTACTACCGTCGCATATGGATACACAGTAGATGATCCAACGATTTGGATTTGATCTCTTGCTTGAGCAACAGTTGCAAAAGAAAATGCAACTAAAGCAGCTAGAGTTAAAGTTATTTTTTTCATTTTTTATTCCTTTTTTTTGTTAATGAAGCCTGTTAATAGAATTTTTTTGATAACTAAATATTACAGTTATGTTACAGTTTTATTAAAAAGATAACTTTTTAGTTGTATTTTTTAGTTAAAATTAGCTCTTCTTTTTCATATTCAAGTCCACCCTCACAAGAAACTGGATAAACAGTCTCTTTTAAAGCTAATTTATTTGTTGGTCTAAGTGTAACTTGAAGTTTTACTAAATTTACTAGGTCCTCTTTAAATTTTTCAGTATATCGCCAACTTCTCCAGGAAGATGGAGTAGAAAATACTGAAGTGAGATAACTTTTGGCCATTGAATATCGGTAGTCATTATAAATTTCTTGTTTTAATAAATGGTCTCTAATGGAATTAAAAATATTTCTACATCTAAAAGAATCAGACATATAAGTTAACGAATTTAAATTTTCATCCATTGGAATAGAAGCAATAAGAATTATTTGATCACTTCTGTAAGAAGTTATTACATCTAAATATAAATTTTCTTCACTAGTATCTAAATGTTTATGAATTTCTTGACGCGCTTTTAGTAGATCTTCTTTCAATCTAAATATGCCAATATCAAAAACTGTTAATTGCTGTTTTTTTAACAGCTCGCTAATTTCACTAGAAAAACTATTGGATTTAAAAATAAATAAAAATATTAAAAGAAAAATATTAAATAATTTTACCATTATTTTATCTTAAGAAAAAACAAAACATACTTCAATAAAAGTTATGTTAAAAAGATATCAAAAAAGCTTTATTAATTGGCTTTTTTAACTCAAGTAGTTGGCAGATAAATTTTAACTTCAGTTCCTTTGCCAAGATCACTTAGAATCTCATAATCCCCCCTGTGCTGAGTGATAATATGTTTCATTATAGCAAGCCCTAAGCCTGTGCCACCAACATTATGGCTTTTATTTTCGTCAACCCTATAAAATCTTTCTGTAATTCTATCAATGTGCTTCTTGGGTATTCCAATTCCCTGATCTTTAACACTAACACAAATACTTTTCTCAATAATTTTCCCTTTTTTGATTTCACTATGTACTTCTATACGAGTATTGTTCAAAGAATATTTAATTGAATTATCAACTAAATTTGAAAACAACGTAAATAATTTATTATAATCTCCAATAACTTCTGTTGGCTTATCTAAACTATTTAATAAATTTATATTTTTTTCTTTCATTATTAATTCAAAATTTGATTCAATTTGATCGAATATGTCATTTACATTAACTTTGTCATTGGGTCTGATATGTTCATCTAGCTCAATCCTTGATAAAATTAAAAGGTCATCAATAAGAGTTTGCATTCGGTTGGATTGATCTAAAATTATTTTTCTAAATTTTTTTTGTGCTTTGGGATCATCCTTGGCGGCATCTTCTATAGTTTCTATTGATCCTTTAATGGACATCAGGGGTGTTCTAAGTTCATGAGAAACATTTGCCACAAAGTCAGTTCTAAATTTTTGAGCTTTTATAATTTCTGTTAAATCTTTAATAAATAAAACAACAGAGCCCACAACTGGATAAAGATTAGTTGGACCAGGTATAATAAAGATATCATAATATTGAAAAGATGGAGTGGTGATTTCAATTTTAATATTTTTGGTAATTTTCTGTTTGGAGGATATTTCTATATTTTTAATTAATTCACTATCTCGAATTATTGATGAAACATTTTTATCAATTAAGTTGAGGCCAAATCTTTTTTCAGAACTTTTGTTTAAGTATTTTACTGTATTAAATTTATCTAAAACAAATAAAAAATCATCTAACTCATCAACTATAAATTTTTTATTAAAATGATCAGTTTTTTCTCTGTTTACAATAGTTGCAGTATTAAAGGAATTAACTGATTTCTTATTAAGCAGATACAATAAAAAAATATTTGTTAATAATAATATAATAATAACTAATTCCATTAAAGTTTTGAAATAAAATTGAAATAATTTCTTAATAATTTTTTCATAAAAATATTTTATATATAGAGTGTGATTAAAAATACTCTAAATTTATATTCAAGTCATACTAAAAATATTTATATTAATACTAAAAATTTTTTTAAACCTGATTATTTAGTTAAATTAGCAGAGACTAAATCTGAAGTTAAGAAAGCGCAAAAGTTACGATATGAGGTTTTTTTTTCAGACAGAAATAAAAAGAAAATTTTTAATATTAGCAACTTTAGAAGGGATTCTGATAAATATGACAGTTATTGTGATCATATAATAGTAAGTTACAAAAAATCTAAATTTGCCAAAAGTAAGACCGTAGGTACATACAGATTACTAAAGCAAAAAATAGCAGAACAAAAAATTGGTTTTTATAGTTCTGAAGAATATGATTTAACAAAACTAACTGCCGCAAATCATTATTCAAATATGCTTGAATTAAGTAGATCCTGTATATCACAACATTTTAGAAATAAAAATGTTCTCAAGTTGATGTGGCGAGAAATATATAATTATATTAGTATAAATAAAATAGATGCTATGTTTGGCACAGCAAGTTTTCTTGAAACTGATGTGAGTAAAATTGAAGATCAATTAATATTTTTACAACAAAACTATAAAATGCCTGATCTAATTGAAGTTAAAGCATTAAAAAAATTTAGAGCTAAACTTGATTCAACCAAAAAAATTGAATTGAATTTAGAATTAATAAGATCATTACCTACTCTTATTAAGGGGTACATTAAGCTTAATGCGTATATAGGTGATGGTGTGGTAGTCGATAACAAGTTTAAAACTACAGATGTGTTTGTTTTCTTACCAACTAGTAAAATTAATTATGAATACATAAATAAAATAATCTGATTATGATCAGATACTTAACTAATAAGATCACAAAATTTGATAAAATAAAAAAACTTTATGAAAATAATTATAACGATCTTGAGAATTCTAATAATTTTTGGCAAAAAGTTTTAGAATATTTAAACATTAAATACTTTCCAAGGTATTTAGAAAAATTTCCAAGTAAAAAGCCCATAATTATTGTTGCAAACCATCCTTTTGGGTTGCTAGATGGTTTAATAATTTCTTCCATCATTACAAATTTAAGAAGTGACTATAAAATTTTAATTAATGATGAGATAACTCAAATAGATCTTATAAGAGATTATTTGTTACCCATTAAATTTTCTGCAGCTAAAAAAGATATTAAAAAAAATATCCAAACCAAACGAAATGCTATTAAACATGTAAATAATGGAGGAGTATTAATAGCCTTTCCATCTGGTGAAGTTGCTACCTCTAATTATATTTTTGATAAAGCTGTTGAAAGAAATTGGAAACCATTGATTGGATCCATAATTAAGAAAACTAATTGTAAAATTTTTCCAGTTTATTTTCACGGTAATAATTCATTGTTTTTTCAAATAATTGGTTTTTTTAGTGAGAGTTTGAGACGTCTATTATTTGTTAGAGAACTTTTAAATAAGCGCCATAATATTTTTTTTTTAACAATTGGCAAAAGTATAAAATCTGAAAAATTTAATAAATGGAATAATGCAAATATTGCTGAGTACCTTAAAAAAAAGGTATTAAATCTTAATTAATTATTTGGTGATATATTATCTAAAAATATTTTTGCAGTTTCTTCCCAGCTATATTTTTTAGAAAATTTTAAACATTCTTTCCTACTTACATTTAAAGCTTTTAATGCAGAATTTTTCAAATCTTTATCTAATGTATCTATTTCACTACCACCCAATATGTCTATTGGGCCAGGTACTGGATAAGCTGCAACTGGAGTTCCACAATTTAATGACTCTAATACCACAATTCCAAAAGTATCTGTTTTACTTGGAAATACAAAAACATCTGATGAAGCAAAATGAGTAGCTAACTGACCATTAGTTTTTTCTCCTAAAAAATGATCTTTTGGGAACTCTTTTTTTAATTTTTCAAGATCGGGTCCTTTGCCTATGATTATTTTTGTTCCCTTCAAATCTAATTCTAAAAAGGCTCGAATATTTTTTTCAATAGCAACTCTTCCGACATATATCCATATTGGTCTTGTATAGGGAAGGTCAATTTTTTTGGGGTTCTTAAAAGCACCATGATTTCCTCCTCTAGTCCAAGTAACCATTTTGCTATCGTTTATTCCAATTTCAATCAATTCTTTTCTCATAGTCTCAGTTGTCACTAATATTCGTTCAGCTTTATTATGAAAATTAGCTAAAAATTTTTCTGCCCATTTTGAAGGAATAATTGGAAAATACAATTTAAGATACTTATCAAATCTTGTATGAAAACTAGTTGTAAATTTAAGATTATTTTTAATACAATGTCTTCTTGCCATTGTTCCAAGTGGACCCTCAGTCGCTATATGAATTGCATCAGGATTAATTCTTTTAATTAAATTACCAACTCTTGGCCAGACATTAATAGATAATCGAATTTCATTATATTTTGGCATTGGAAATGTAAAAAAAAGTTGAGGCGTAATATATTCAATAGTATGGCTTTGTGATTTTAAAATTTCGCCTGTTTCGTGCAAAGTTCTAACCACTCCGTTAACCTGGGGGAAATATGCATCAGTTACAATTAGGATTTTCATTTATTAAGAAGCTTTTTTAAGATTATCCACTTCTATAATTTTTGTTTGTTTATCTATTAAGTAATTTTTTCTTATTTTATCCCAATATATAATCTCAAAAGTTCCATCGTTTTTTTCGCACAGGGCAGTACAACTCTCAACCCAATCACCACAATTTAAATAGTTGATTCCATCTACATCTATGTTTTCAGCATGATGAATATGTCCACAAATAATTCCATCAAATTTTTTTCTCTTTGCATATTCAGAAACTGTTTTTTCGTATTCACCTATATATTTAACTGCATTTTTAACTTTGTATTTTAGGAATTTTGCAAGTGACCAATAATCTTTGCCTCTTAATTTTCTAAAATAATTAATAACAATATTTAATTTTAATAACCATTCATAAGCAATGGATCCAAGTTTAGAAAGCCATTTGGCATATTTCATTACACCATCCCAGGCATCTCCGTGCACAACCAAATACCTTTTACCATTGGAGGTTTCATGAATAACTCTATTAATCATTCTTATGCTTCCAAAATGCATTGGTATAAATTTTCTTAACATTTCATCATGATTTCCCATGATGTAAAAAACTTTAGTCCCCTGTTTTGCTTTTCTTAATATTTTTTGAATAACATCATTGTGTTCTTGCGGCCAATAAAAGTTTTTTTGCATTGCCCAAACATCAATTATATCCCCTACTAAATATAAATTTTCGGATCTATTGTTTTTAAGAAATTCTAAAAGCTTACTAGCTTGGCAGCCTTTTGTTCCAAGATGAATATCGGATATAAAAATGCTTTTATAATTTTGCAGGTTATCTGTTGTAATTTTTTTTTAACTTGTAAAAGATTATGATTCTCATATAGGTAGAATCATTATATTGGTAATGTTACAAAATTATTAAATTATGAAATTTTGTCTGATTTATAACAAAAACTCAGCAGGTGGACGTAAGTCAAAGTTCATTAAAAAGATATATAATGAAATTAAAATCAACCATGAAATTGATTTTTTTGAAACTACCTCAATAATTGAAGCCTCAAAAATAATCAAAGATATAATCATAAATAATTACCAACGTTTAATTTTAGCGGGTGGAGATGGTTCAGTTTCATTTGCAATTAATGAATTAATAAAAAACAAAACAATAATTGGGGATGATTTTGCAATCGGATATATTCCAGCGGGTACAGCAAATATACTTCAAGCTGAACTCGGAATGACAAAAAATATTAAGAACATAGCTAAAACACTTACATCAAATAATCTAACTAAAACTAATTTAGTAAAAATTAATGATCAATACTTTGTATTAATGGCCGGGATCGGTTGGGATGCTCAAATAGTGCAGTCTATAAATACCAAGATTAAAAAAATACTAGGTAAGATAATCTTTGGATTAAAAGGTTTAGAAAAGTTTATATTTATGAACAACAATAAAGTTAAAGTGACTATAGATGAAAAGGAAATATTGGCTGATTGGGTTTTATGCACAAATAGCAAATACTATGCTGGGCACCACAAAATAGCAGATACGAATATTTTTGAAAATAACTTTACTACATACGTATTTAAAGATTTAAAGAGATTGAAGCTTTTATATTATGTTTATCTTATAACTATTTACGGTAATTTAAAAAAATCAACATCTGTTATAATTAAAAACGTAAATGAAATTAAAATGGATGGTTTAGATAAACTAATACCTGTACAAATAGATGGTGATAATTTTGGTTCATTAAATAAAATAATAATCAAATCATCTAATAAGAAAATTAATTTATTAAAAGCTGAATAATTATCAATTAATTCATATTAGGTTAATAGAAAATCAATATTTATAAGATTTAATCATCTTACTTTATGATTTTTAATAACTTCATTAAGTATGGTTTAATATCTAAAATATTCCATTGGTATATAGCATTTATAATCTTAACTATTTTACTAATTGGTAATCTATCAGAGCATCTTTCGGGTAAAATTTATGATGTTTCTATGGTGCTTCATAATTCATTGAGAATTTTAATTTTTTTACTAGTTTTTTTGAGATTATTCTGGCGATGGTCCACTAAAATACCAAAAAAAATTGTCACTCATAAATTTTTTAACTACTTATCTAATTTGTCATTTTTTATATTTTATTTTGGTATGATTTTTGCACCTATTACAGGATATTTATTAATGAATATTGAGGGTAATAATATTTCTTTTTTTGGCTATGAATTACCACAATTTATTGATCAAAATAGAGACTTCGAAATACTATCTCATCAAATTCATGGAATTATGGGAGATTTACTACTGTATACATTTTTATTGCATATTTTAGCTACAGGATATCATCACTGGATTAGAAAGGATGATAGCTTTAAAAGAATAAAATTTGAATAAATTTTAATTTTCTAGAAAAAAATATAAAGATATGCTTTAATTGGTTTATAATCAAAGGAGCTCGTTATGGTAAAAAAACTAAAAAAAACTGTAAAAAAGAAAAAAAAAGTTATCAAAGCAATAGATAAATTAAAAAATAAAATTGGGCTTAAAGAGAAAAAGTTGTCCAAAATCAATGTAAAAATTGCAAGTATTGAACAAAAAGCTGCTAAAAGAAAAGCTAAAAAAAGCACAGCATCTATAAATAATTAATTTTTCGTCTTACCCCCTTTGATCTAGAAGGGGGTAAGTAGTTAATCAACAAATTTAATAAGAGAGGAATAATATTTATAAAAATATTAAATTTGCTAAGTCAATCTACTTAAAAGATATTACACATAAATTTCATTTTTATTAAAGTTTTATTAAGTAAAAATATTTTCAATAAAATTTTTAAAATTATATTTCATATTGGTTGGTTGGATATTTTTTAAATTAGAGAAGATGTATTATTGTTTGGTTTATTAACATCTCTTGAAACTTAATGAAAAAAAAAGACTATAAGTTTAATTAATTTTAGAACCCTAGATTTAATTTTTTTAATTAAACTAAATTAGTATTGAAAAATTCAATAGTTCTACTCCAAGCAAGATCTGCATTTTTCACATCATATCTTGGAGTTGAGTCGTTATGGAAGCCATGATTACAATCTTTATAAATATGAGCTTCATACTTTTTATTATTATCTTTTAAAGCAGCTTCATAATCAGGCCACCCTTTATTAATTCTTTCATCTAATTCTGCAAAATGCAGCATTAACGGAGCTTTAATTCTTGGAACATCTTCTGCTTTTGCCTGGCTGCCATAAAAAGGAACTGAAGCTGATAGCTCAGGATAAGCAACTGCAAGAGCATTACAAACTCCACCGCCATAACAAAAACCTACTGCACCAATTTTTTGTGTAGTATCTTGATGATTGTATAAAAATTCAAAGCCATTAAAAAAATCATTTAAAAGTTTTTCTCTATCAATTTTACTTTGTAAAGCTTTGCCGTCTCCATCATTTCCTGGGTAACCGCCTAGACTACTTAAACCATCAGGTGCTAGTGCAATAAACCCTGCTTTAGCAACTCTTCTTGCAACATCTTTAATGTATGGATTTAATCCTCTATTTTCGTGAATAACTAAAACTGCAGAAGTTTTATCCGTTACTTTTGCAGGCTTTACATAATAAGCATTGATATCTCCATTACCATTAGCACTATTATAAGTAATATAATTTGCTTTAATTTCAGGATCGTTAAAGCTTACTTGCTCTGCTAATGCATAATTAGGTTTTAAACTATCAAATACACTTAAAGCGGTTACTCCAACAGCCGTATACTTAGCAGTGTTTTTTAAAAATTCTCTTTTAGTTATTTTACCGTGTGCATAATAATCATACAGTTCTAAAATTCTGTGATCAAAGTCTTTTGCAGTTAATCTTTTTTTGTCCATACTTAATTATATTTTAAAATTTTTATCACTGCTAT